>WLHG01000074.1 GCA_009702845.1 Actinomycetota bacterium | reverse complement strand
TAGCCGCCGCATCGCCATCGCGAGATGAAATCTTTGACCAACAACTAGCTGATGAAACGGTAGAACGCCTTAACCAATCAAAAGCCTCTAACGAATAGTTAAATCCACGAACTCATCCACATTCGTTTTAACCACTCTGAATAGTCAATCACCTCTCCCGTAAATAGGGGAAGAAAATATATAAAGTTAAGGAAAATCAGGATTAACAGCGCGGAAACGATCCCCATAGATACCGCGGGAGTCATTGATCTATCCAGCAAAAGCTTTGCACAGTAAATAATTGCGAGCAACATAAAGGGTTCAAAGACAATCGCGTAGAAAGTGAAGACTGTTCTCTTCTGAAAGAAGAACCAGGGTAAGTAACCGGCGCTCATACCTAGAACGACGATATTGAGAACGCTATCAAATCTCTTTGTCACGATTGAGTGGATCCAAAAACCAAAGACCACTGCTATCGCGATGGTTCCAATCCACCAGAGAATTGGCGTGCCAATTGCCAGAACCTCTTGCGCACAGTTTTTTGAGCTACAGTTTTGCGGGGATTCGTAAAAGAATGACGTTGGGCGGCCCATGATGAGCCAGCTCCATGGATTAGCTTGATAGGAATGTTTTTCAGTTAAGCCTGTGTGAAAGCCCAACATCTCTGCGTGATAGTGCCACCATGAACTCCAAGCATTCTCTGAATATTGGCGATCCCAGCCACGCTTACTCAAAAACCAACCGGTCCATGTGCTGATATACACCGCGACTGGAAGAAGCCCGTATTGCAGGACTTTAATTAATGAGGGTCGAACTATTTCGCGTCCAGTGTGGGATGTGAACACTCTGTAGATTGAAATGAGAGCCATGGCAAGTAGGAAATATATTGCGCTCCATTTGGTACCCATCGCCAAACCGATAGCGATTGCGGCATACCAATGTCTTTGTCGGTGCCACAGATAGATCGCTAAGAGAACAAAGAAAGTTAAGAATAGATCTAGGAGCGCTGTTCGGGAGTGAACAAGGACCATTCCATCCATCGCCATTAACGCCGCCGCCATTGCTGTAAGCAAAGGTGAAAAAAAGAGAACGTGCACTAATCGGGCAAAAAGCAAAATGAGTAAGACGCCAACAATCGCAGAGGCAAATCTCCATCCGAACTCATTATCCCCAAAGAGTTTGATCCCGCTAGCAATCATCCACTTTCCAACTGGTGGATGGACTATGAACTCGGGCTTATTGCCGGTGACTTCAACGCCGAATTTCAAAAAATCTCGTGCGCCATCAACGTAGTAGACCTCATCAAATACAAAACCCTTAGGGGTAGATAGGTTGATTAGTCGCAACGCCAAGGAGAAAATTGCAATGAGAACGGGAGCAAGCGCGGCGATCATGTGCGTAATCGTATGCGAATAAGAGTGTGAAATTACTGAGATGATGGACCTATGGCTCTTATATTGGCTGCGACCCCGCTCGGAAACCCCGGCGATGCAAGTGCGCGCCTAAAAGCGGCCATAGAGAGCGCAACAATCATCGCCGCCGAAGATTCGCGCAGATTCCACCGATTGTGTGCAGACATTGAAACCACATTCACGGCGCGCGTTCTCTCATTTTTTGAAGGCAATGAAGAGGATCGCACTCGAGAGTTATTGAGTGAGCTTCAAAGCGGTGCGACCGTTTTGGTTTTATCAGATGCCGGGATGCCGACTATTAGTGATCCTGGTTTTCGCTTGATGCGTGATGCCATCGCACTAGGTATTGAAGTCAGTGTTATTCCAGGGCCAAGTGCGGTGACAATGGCCGTTGCGTTATCTGGACTTCCTACAGATCGCTTTACTTTCGAAGGTTTTCCTCCACGAGCATCGGGTGCGCGAATCTCAACTTTTGAAAAGCTTCGACACGAAGAGCGGACCATGGTCTTCTTTGAAGCACCCCACCGTCTAGGTGATTCTCTAGGTGATGCTGTTAGCGTTTTCGGCGCCGAGCGCAGAGGTGCAATTTGTCGTGAAATGACTAAGCGATATGAAGAGACGATTCGTGGCTCATTGGCGCAGCTTTCATCGTGGGCAGATGCCAATGAAGTTCTTGGAGAAATCACTCTCGTCATCGCAGGTGCCTCAGAAGATTCAGCGGCCACAACGGCCGAAGATATGGTGGCAAGAGTGCGTGAATTTGAAGGCGCCGGCATGGATCGAAAAGGTGCTATTGCATCGGTTGCTCAAGAGTTTGGCATTGCAAAGCGTTTAGTTTATGCCGCAGTCATCGATGCGAATAAGATGAGCTCGTGAGCAAATCCTTTTATCTAACGACGCCGATTTATTACGTCAATGATGCGCCCCATATTGGGCATGCATATACGACCGTAGCCGGCGATGTTTTAACTCGTTGGCACCGTCAAAAAGGTGAAGCTGTCTGGTTTCTAACTGGAACTGATGAGCATGGTCAAAAAGTTATGCGAACAGCCGAAGAAAATAATACGTCTCCGCAAGCGTGGGTTGATCGCCTTGTACAAGATGCTTGGAAGCCTAACTGGGCTAGCTTAAATATCGCTAACGATGATTTTATTCGAACAACAGAAGAGCGCCACACAGTTCGAGTGCAGAGATTCTTGCAATCATTAAAAGACTCAGGTCATATTTATGCCGGCAAGTATGAGGGCCCTTACTGTGTGGGCTGTGAAGAGTTTAAGTTGCCTGGCGATCTCATCGAAATCGATGGAAAGAAATGCTGCCCAACTCATGGAAAACCTATTGAACTTGTCAATGAGAATAACTGGTTCTTTAAACTCTCTGCATTTACCGACAAACTCTTAGATCACTATCGCAATAACCCGGATGCTTGCCAACCAGAAAGCGCCCGCAACGAAGTTGTTTCATTTTTAGAGGGTGGAGTTTCCGATTTATCTATTTCACGTTCAACCTTTGATTGGGGCATTCCAGTTCCGTGGGACACCGATCAAGTTGTCTATGTCTGGTTCGATGCACTTTTGAATTATGCAACTGCAGTTGGACTTACAGATGAGCCTGAAAGTGAAGGCGGTAAAAAGTTTGCGAGCACATGGCCCGCCGATGTTCACTTAGTTGGAAAAGATATTTTGCGCTTTCATGCCGTGATCTGGCCGGCAATGTTAATGGCAGCTGGGCTAGAAGTTCCTAAGAAAGTATTTGCACATGGGTGGTTACTTGTGGGCGGCGAAAAGATGAGTAAGAGCAAGTTAACTGGGATCGCCCCAAAACAAATTACAGATCACTTCGGTATAGATGCATTTCGCTATTACTTCTTGCGTGCAATTCCATTTGGGAGCGATGGCTCATTTTCATGGGAAGACATGTCGGCTCGCTACACATCAGAGCTTGCCAATGATTTTGGCAACCTAGCATCGCGCTCTGCTGCAATGATTGAAAAATACTGCGGCGGTGTTCTACCTGCTCTTAGTCATGATGCCGGTTTGGAAGAGGCATTGAGCAGCGCGGTCACCAAGGCTGACTCTGCAATGTGCGAACTAGATTTCCAGGGCGGAATCCTTGCAATCATGGAGTTTTGTAAGAAAGTAAATGGATATGTCACCGAGAAAGAGCCTTGGATTCTGGCTAAAGACCCAGCAAATCAGGCCGTACTTGAGGCAATTTTGTACAACACTGCCGAATCACTTCGTGCACTCGCCGTTTTACTGCATCCAGTAATGCCGGCAACGTGTGAAATTTTGTGGCAGAGCTTAGGTGCACAAGCAACGTTGGGTGAACTGTCTGCACAAAAGATTAGCGATGTCGCAACATGGGGTCAGCTTCCCGCAGGTGCAACCATTACTAAGACGCCAGTCTTATTTCCTCGCTTAGAAACCAACGCTTAAAAAATATGGCTGATCGCCACAACCGCGATATCGATCGCTCAAGGGCGCCGTTACCAGAGCCTCTACCTGTTGCAACAGTTGATTCACATGCTCACATGGAGATCATTACGGATACTGCCCCAGATTCGGAAGAGGTAGGAGAAGTCATTGCCGAGGCGAAATCAGTTAACGTTGATCGCATCGTGCAAGTTGGTTACTCAGCCGAACAATCTAAATGGTGCGTAGCTGCTGCAGAAAAATGGAATTCCTCGGTGCTTGCAGCCGTTGCACTTCACCCAAATGAGGCACCAGTAGTTGATAATTTAGAGGCCGACTGGGCGATTATCGCCCAGCTTGCCGAGCATCCACGCGTGCGCGCTATAGGCGAAACCGGTTTAGATTATTTCCGAACTCCACCAGAATTACGCGGAGTCCAACAAGAGTCATTCAAATGGCATATTGAATTAGCTAAAAAAACAAATAAGGCCTTAGTCATTCATGATCGTGACTCTCATGATGATGTCTTATCGGTACTGCTTGAAGTAGGAGCCCCGCAGAAGGTTATCTTTCACTGCTTTTCTGGAGATGTTGCCATGGCTAGAACCTGCATCGAACGTGGATACATACTCTCCTTCGCGGGTACATTAACTTTCAAAAATGCACCTGCGCTTCGCGAGGCTGTAAAACTTGTTCCGATCGATCAGTTATTAGTTGAAACCGATTCACCCTTTTTAGCGCCAATGCCACACCGAGGCGCCGGCAATACTCCCGCCCAGATTGCAACTATCGTGCGAGCGATGGCTATCGAGCGTGAGTGCGATTTAGGCGAGCTGGCCTTTGCATTGAGCAATAATGCCGAACGTTTATTTGGAAGCTTTGCTCCATGAGCCTGCTTGGCGCCGCACAGATTCGTGAATTAGCCGCGTCCCTAGATTTGAAACCTTCAAAATCCCTTGGACAAAACTTTGTTATTGACTCAAATATATGTACCAAGATCGTTCGTGTAGCTGGAGTTACTGCCGATGACATCGCACTTGAAATTGGTCCAGGTTTAGGCTCTTTGACTTTAGCGCTCTTGCAATCGGCGAAATCGGTAATTGCCGTTGAAATCGACCATCGCTTAGCAACACAACTGCCAATTACAGTGGCCGAACATTTTCCCACACCAGAAAATTTAACTGTTATTAACGGCGACGCTCTGACTCTAAAAGAGCTACCTGTTTCTCCAACGGTCTTGGTAGCGAATTTGCCCTACAACGTCTCAGTCCCAGTTTTGTTAAATCTCCTCGAGCGATTTCCAACTCTTCGAAGCGGTGTTGTTATGGTGCAGGCCGAAGTTGCCGATCGATTATCCGGGCGACCCGGCACGAAAGAGTATGGAATTCCATCGGTAAAGGCGGCTTGGTGGGCCGAAGTCAAAGGCGCCGGATCAATCTCTCGCTCAGTGTTTTGGCCAGCTCCTAATGTTGATTCAAAGCTCGTCTCTTTCACCCGCCGAGCAACGCCAGGAAGTGAAGAGCTACGTAAGAAAACCTTCACCATTATTGATGCCGCCTTTGCCCAGCGCCGTAAGATGTTGAGATCTGCGCTTTCCTCTCTTTACGGCTCATCATCGGCGGCTGAAGAGATTTTGATTCGCGCAGGTATTGATCCAACGCTTCGTGGAGAGTCGTTGGAAATCTCAAGTTTTTGCGCCATCGCATTATCTGAACCTGACAATCTCTAGCCAAGGCAATAGGGTCAATTCATGTC
>WLHG01000073.1 GCA_009702845.1 Actinomycetota bacterium | reverse complement strand
GGCGAATGCCTAGGTTTAATACGTGGCGCATTCCACGGTTAATGTGATCCTGAACCAGCAAACGCATAAAGGTTAGGTTTTTTGCACCAGTCGAGTTTTCTTGTGTGGCTAATGTGAACAAAATATCTGCTATCTCCTGACCCCCATTTGTCTCAGGCAACTCTGCACACTTGGCAGAAAGCTGGGCACGAATTTCTGGGTTTTGTAGCTTTCTAACCGTTGCAGTGATATCTGCTAAATCGCTTTGATCTGCACGTAAGGCGTAGCCAAAGTCATTGCACCAGCGTGCGCGCGCCTCTTGATCATCAGTTCCACGAATATTTGATACAAAGACAGTTGGAATCTGCGCTGGTAATAATTCATGCACTCCGTTATATCCAGTGGCACAAATTCCTGCATCAAATGCATGAAGAACCTCTGCGAGTGGAAAATACCGCGCAACCTTTATATCCAAACCTTCTGGCGCCAATGAGTTTCCCTCTTTATCAATCGGCGCTTTGGTGAGAATTACCTGCAGATCTTTCCATCCAATCAACCCTTCAAGGGCTGCAGTCATTTTGTGGTTAACATCGCTATCGCCAGTACCTAGTTGAACTAGAGCAACAGGTCGATTGGGATCTAAACCCAAAACTTTACGTGCTTCATCGCGAGAGAGTGCCTCTTCTCTTCTAAAAAGAGATACTGGTGAAGTTAATACCGAGTCCTTGCGCTTTGACGTTGGTCCGAAATCATAAGCACGAGCGATATCTCCTGGCTCGATAATTACATCCATCATTGATGCTTGAAGTCCTAAGATAAATCGTTGTGGTTTCTTTTGCCATAATCCGCGGCGTACCCAAACGAGTTTCAACGCCGGGTTTGAATTCTTTGCCGCGATTACCCCTGGATATGGAACTACGCCATCAAAAGATAGGACTGTCGCGCCAGTCTCTTCAACTAGGGCTAATAACCGATCTCGTAAATATTTATCCCATTTTTCTCGTGACATCCATAAGCGATCTCGTCCTGGAATATATTCGCAGCGAACGCCCATAAATGAAGGGATTTCAGCGATTCCCCCGGCCATTGACACAATAATTGGATTCGCCACTTCCTTGAGCGCCACTGCCACAGCACTCGCACGTGCAAGATGGCCCATTCCTACGCCATTACTTGTTGCGAGGATGATTGTTGGCTTCGACATGAGCCTTAGCCTACCCAAATGCCCGAGTGAAATAGACTCATGGCGTGAACTTAGTCGCCGCCCATGCCGTTATTGCCGGAAGATTAGAACCACAAGTTCACATCGAGTTCACGAACGAAGTGATTACATCCATCGAGGTAAATAGCGGTCTTGCGCCTACGGTTAACGGAACTCTAATTCCGGGTTTTGTAGATATCCATACGCACGGAGCGGGTGGCTATTATTTCTCGGCATTAAACCCCGATCAGATATCAGCTGTGGTCAATACGCATATGGCTCATGGAACAACGTCGATGCTGGCCAGTTTAGTCTCTGAACCGATTGAAAGTTTGATCACTCAAATTAAGGCGCTACTTCCATTTATCAATCAAAGCGCTGTTCGTGGCATTCATTTAGAAGGTCCTTACCTTGCTCACTCGCACTGCGGCGCCCATGATCCAGCACTTCTTCGCAGGCCCGCCATTGATGAATTAAAAGAGATGATTGCTGCATCTGAAAACACTATCCGGATGGTCACGATTGCTCCCGAATTAGATGGCGCAATTCCAGCCATTGAGTTCCTGGTTGGCCAAGGAATTACTGTTGCGCTCGGACATACCGGCGCTGACCCCATAGCTACACGTGCAGCGATTAAAGCCGGGGCATCAATTATTACTCACTTTAATAATGGAATGCCGAAGCTGGACAGTGGAGAAAATATTTCATCAGCTTCACTTGATGATCCGACAGTCGCTCTCGAACTAATTTTCGATGGTGTTCATGTAAATGAAGAAAGCGTGCGGCGAATTCTAAAGCTAGCCCCAGACCGCATCATCGCGGTAACTGATGCAATGTCTGCAGCCGGCGGCGGCGATGGTACGTACACAATAGGAAAGCTCGATGTGCTTGTTAAAGATGGTATTGCTCGCCTAACGTCGAAGGGTTCACTTGCTGGAAGCACATTAACGATGGATCGGGCCTTTTTAAATTTGATAAATAACTTTGGATTATCGATTGCCGATGCAAGTTTCGCCGTCTCAACCTTGCCGGCATCACGAATTGGCCTAGATAACGTTGGCAGCATTGAAATCGGAAAGCGTCCAGATTTTCTTGAGTTCACCAGCAATGGAGAAATCAAAGTTCTATAGAGCTAGTTACCCCAAGAAGAGTGAAGAGGGCGACCCTCGGCATAACCTGCAGATGATTGAATACCAATCACTGCGCGCTCTGCAAACTCTTCAAGCGTGCGAGCGCCTGCATATGTACATGATGAACGAAGACCGGCAATTATTTCATCAAGTAAATCTTCAACTCCCGGACGTTGCGGATTCAAATACATTCGTGAGGTAGAGATCCCCTCTTCAAAGAGGGATTTTCGCGCGCGGTCAAAGGCATCTTCACCCGTAGTTCGTGCGGCAACGGCGCGCGCCGATGCCATTCCAAATGACTCTTTAAATAACTTTCCGTTCACGTCGCTCTGTAAATCTCCAGGAGATTCGTAGGTGCCGGCAAACCATGAGCCAATCATCACCTGTGAGGCGCCAGCGGCCAGGGCTAATGCGACATCACGCGGATGGCGTACCCCACCATCGGCCCAGACATGAGCACCTAATTTCTTAGCCTCAGCCGCACACTCAAGAACGGCTGAAAACTGTGGTCGGCCAACACCTGTCTGCATCCGCGTCGTACACATCGCCCCTGGCCCAACGCCGACTTTGACAATCGTTGCACCTGCTTCAATCAGATCCCGCGTGCCATCAGCGGTGACAACATTTCCGGCAACGATAGGAATTGATGCACCTAGAGATTTAATTGCCCGTAGTGCTTCAATCATCTTCTTCTGATGCCCGTGTGCCGTATCAACAACTAGAACATCGGCGCCAGATTCAATGAGGGCCGCAGCCTTTGCCGCTACATCACCATTAATCCCAACGGCTGCAGCGATACGTAATTTCTGATTGCTATCAACGGCAGGTGAATACAACGTCCCGCGAAGTGCGCCGATTCTGGTAATTATTCCGACTAAATCACCACTTGGCGAAACAACGGGTGCCAATTTATGACGATGAAGGTTTAAGAACTCAAAGGCGGCCCGCGCATCTAAGTTATCGGCCATCGTGATTAACTCTTTGCTCATTACTTGATGCAGCTGAGTGAAACGATCTACGCTCTTGCAATCCTCTTCGGTAACAATTCCTATTGGCTTTCCGCCATCGACGATGACGATCGCTCCGTGTGCACGCTTATGTAGCAAGCTCACTGCATCGGCAACTGTTTGATGTGGGTTTAAAGTAATTGGAGTGTCAAAGAATGTATGGCGCGACTTAACCCATTTAATAACACTGTCTACAACGGCATGTGGAATATCTTGTGGGATTACCGCGAGGCCACCGCGACGTGCAATTGTTTCAGCCATTCTCCGGCCAGATATTGCAGTCATATTTGCAACAACCAACGGGATTGTTGTGCCTGAGCCATCGTTAGAAGTTAAATCAACATCCATCCGGCTAGATAATTCGGAGGCACTGGGTACCATAAAAACATCGTCATAGGTTAGATCGTGGCTGGGAGTATTTATGAATCGCACGTGTAGAAACTATACACATGTAACATTGCTCCATGTCTGAATCCCTCATTTCGGCCCGTGGTTTAACGAAGAAATTCGGTGATTTAGTGGCCGTAGACTCCATCGACTTCGATGTTGCCAAAGGTGAATCTTTTGGGCTGCTTGGTCCAAATGGTGCCGGTAAATCGACGGTGATGCGCATGATAGGTGCAACATCCCAGCGCAATGCAGGTCAATTAACGATTCTTGGAAAAGATCCTGAAAAAAATGGCCCGCAGATACGTGCGCATTTGGGCGTTGTCCCGCAGCAAGATAACTTGGATATGCAGTTAAGTGTTACTGAGAATCTTTACATTTACGGGCGTTACTTTGGCCTTCCTCGTAAATTTGTTAAAGGAAAGATTGATGAGTTGTTAACTTTTGCCCAGCTTGAGGAAAAACGAGACGCAAAGGTTGAAGCGCTAAGTGGTGGAATGAAGCGGCGGTTAACTATTGCTCGCGCGCTTGTAAGTGAGCCTGAAATATTAATGTTGGACGAGCCAACTACTGGGCTAGATCCACAAGCCCGACATATCTTGTGGGATCGTTTGTTTAGATTGAAAGAACAGGGCGTGACACTAGTTATTACAACCCACTTCATGGATGAGGCTGAGCAGCTATGTGATCGTTTGATTGTGATGGATAAGGGAAAGATTATGGCCGAGGGAAGTCCAGCATCGTTGATTAAGGACTACTCAACCAAAGAGGTTCTTGAGGTGCGTTTTGGTTCTGATCGTAATCAAGAGGTCGCCGACAAACTACGATCCATGTGCGAGCGCATTGAAGAGTTACCTGATCGTGTCTTGATGTACACAGAAGATGGCGAGGCCTTACTAGAAAAGATTTATTCTTCAGGTTTGCATCCAAAGACTTCATTAGTGCGTCGAAGTTCTCTAGAAGATGTCTTTTTACGACTCACCGGAAGATCCCTCATCGAATAATGAGTACTTTTACAACCCGCCAGGGTTCATCCCAACTAGTCGATACGGCCAAAGTCCAAGCCCGAGGCGCTTTTTATGTTGCTGAGGCGCGCGTGCGCATCATGTTGAAGTGGATTTGGATGATTCTCGGAATCGCCATAGCAAATCCCATTCTCTATCTAATCTCAGTTGGAATTGGCCTCGGTGGCTTAATTGATAAGAGCGTTGGGCCGGCAGGTGTCGATGGTGTTAAGTATTTAACTTTCCTAGCTCCTGCACTTTTGGCTCAAGCGGCAATTCAGGGCGCAATGGATGAGACGGTCTTTCCAACAATTGAGGGATTTAAGTGGCATAAGACTTTTTACTCAATGAACTCAACACCTTTAAGTGGTACTCAAATCTCTATCGGTGTTTTCTTAGCCGCTTTTTTGCGTACGATCTATACAGTAATTCTCTACTACGGAGTTATGTGGGCATTCGGCGCACTTGACTCGCCGACTGCCTGGTTAGCGATACCTACCGCGATTTTTGCGGGAATCTCCTTTGGCGCATTAATGCAGGCAGTGGCCGCCAAGCTTGAAAATGAAAACATATTCTTTGTAGTTCTCGGCCGTTTTATTATGATGCCGCTCTTTCTATTCTCAGGAACCTTCTTTCCCCTCTCCTCGATGCCCTTTTTCTTACAGTGGATCGGTTGGATCTCCCCGTTGTGGCACGCAACCGAACTTGGGCGCTCCTTAACCTATGGGCACGCCATCTCACCAACAATGATGTGGGTTCACTTCTTAGTGCTTCTGGCGATGCTCGTCAGTGGTCTCTATCTATCTGCACGCATTTTCACAAGACGATTGACTAAATAAATGTTTATTCCACTAGCCGTTGCAATCGCCGAGGCACGAATTGGCAAAATGGGCGAGCGATATTACTCAGGCCGAGTTCCACAATTACTAGAACGTGGATTCATCGCCTTTCGCTCTTCAACATGGATGATTGTTCTCTCTGGGTTTCTAGAGCCAGTTCTTTATTTACTCTCATTTGGTTATGGCATCGGGAAACTACTACCTACTATCG
>WLHG01000072.1 GCA_009702845.1 Actinomycetota bacterium | reverse complement strand
GAAACATCAATAGTTCGATAGTGCAAGAAATCATTGAGCGCTGGCATATCGCGAGCGATGAAACTGCGATCAACGCCGACAGAGTTTCCAGCCAATGGCGATTTGCCGGGTTGCAATCCACATTCGAGAAGATATGCAATGACTTTAAGTTCGGCCTCCACGAGCGAAATCCCACCTGGAATCTCCGTGATTAAACCCGAAGTCGTGTGCATGGCAGTAACAAACTCGTTCATGCCCGCGAGTTCGTCGGCGCTCGCCCGAATGACAACATCAACGCCATCACCAATCACGTTGAGCTCTGAGTCGGTGACCAGCACCGCAATTTCGACCAGCACATCCTTTTCAAGGGAGAGCCCAGTCATCTCGCAGTCGATCCAAATCAGATTTGGTTGTTCATTGGCCATGCGCGCCTGGCAGGAATCGAACCTGCGACAACCCGCTTAGAAGGCGGGTGCTCTATCCGACTGAGCTACAGGCGCCTGTAGGGTCGAGGATGCCAAGTCTACCGACACATAACGGTAAGGTTTCATCTCATGGCTGAGTTCATTTATACGATGAAAAAGGCGCGAAAAGCGCATGGTGACAAAGTAATTCTCGATGACGTCACAATCATGTTTTACCCCGGCGCCAAGATCGGCGTGGTCGGGCCCAATGGAGCTGGTAAGTCCACAGTCCTTCAGATTATGGCCGGTCTTCAGCAGCCATCTAATGGCGAGGCCTACTTAAGCCCTGGCTACACCGTTGGAATTTTGTTGCAGGAGCCGGTTTTAAATGAGAGCAAGAACGTCATCGATAACGTCAAAGAGGGAGTTGCCGAAACCGTTGCGATGCTCGATCGCTTCAATGCAATCAGCGATGAATTAGGTAACCCCGATGCCGACTACGACAAGTTATTAGCCGAAATGGGCGATCTGCAAGAGAAGTTAGATCACCGAAATGCTTGGGAGTTAGATTCACAATTAGAACAGGCGATGGACGCTCTGCGCTGTCCGCCACCTGATGCCGATGTATCGGTTTTATCGGGCGGAGAAAAGCGCCGCGTTGCATTGTGTAAATTACTTTTGCAGGCGCCAGATCTATTACTTCTTGATGAGCCAACGAACCACTTAGATGCCGAATCTGTTTTATGGCTTGAGCAGCATTTAAATAAGTATCACGGCGCAGTTGTGGCGATTACGCACGATAGATATTTCTTGGACAACGTTGCGCAGTGGATTCTCGAACTCGATCGCGGGCGCGCATATCCATATGAAGGTAACTACACAACGTACTTAGAAACAAAGTCTGCACGTTTAAAGATTGAGGGCCAGAAAGATGCCAAGCGTGCAAAGCGTTTAACTGAAGAGCTTGAATGGGTCCGTCAAAATGCAAAGGGACGCCAAGTTAAATCTAAGGCCCGTCTTGCACGCTATGAAGAGATGGCGGCCGAGGCCGACAAGATGCGCAAGTTAGACTTTGAAGAGATTCAGATTCCACCAGGGCCACGTCTTGGAAATGTTGTTATCGAAGTCGATCATTTAACTAAGGGCTTTGGCGATCGCGTGCTTATCGATGATCTCTCATTTACATTGCCTCGCAACGGAATCGTTGGAGTCATTGGTCCTAACGGTGCCGGAAAGACAACGCTGTTCAAGACAATTATGGGAATGGAAACACCTGATACCGGAAGTGTGAAAGTCGGTGAGACCGTCAAAATTTCCTACGTGGATCAGTCCCGTGGCGGCATCGACCCTAAGAAAACTCTTTGGGAAGTCGTCTCAGATGGCCTTGATTTCATAAAAGTCGGAATGGTCGAAATGCCATCTCGGGCATACGTATCCTGCTTTGGTTTTAAAGGGCCTGATCAACAAAAACCTGCAGGAATTTTATCGGGTGGAGAGCGCAATCGTCTTAACTTAGCGTTGACACTTAAGCAGGGCGGCAACCTACTTCTACTCGATGAGCCAACAAATGACTTAGATGTTGAAACTCTCGGTTCACTTGAAAATGCATTGCTCGAATTTCCAGGTTGCGCCGTTGTGATCTCTCACGATCGATGGTTTCTAGACCGCGTAGCAACCCACATCTTGGCCTATGAAGGTGATTCAAAGTGGTTCTGGTTTGAAGGTAACTTCGAATCCTATGAAGAGAATAAAATCCAACGCCTAGGCGCCGATGCTGCCCGTCCGCATCGCGTCACGTATAGAAAGCTAACCAGATAAATGAAGTTTACGAATAAGCAGTATGTCCGTTGGGATGATTTAGATGCGATGGCCCATGTCAACAATGCAAAATATTTAACTTTTGCCCAAGAGGCGAGATTTGCCATGCTGGGTTTGTTTAACATGGTGGTCGCACGCGCCGAGGTAGATTTCAAAGCGCCGATTGCTTTAGGTAATATTTTTATCGATGTGACTATGTGGGTTGAATCAATTGGCACATCCTCATTCAAATTGACCTACGAGATCTCACATGATGGACTTCTCTGCGCCGTGGTGAAAACAGTTCAGGTTTCTGTGACGGATGATACGAAGAGTTCGCGCCCACTCTCGCAGGCCCAGCTCGAAGTATTGAGTAAATATCTAGAGACGGAGTAACTATGTCCAATCTTGCGCCGCGCACCGAGCGCCCTTGGTGGAGAGATGCCGTCACGTATCAAATCTATATCCGCTCATTTGCCGATTCCAATGGCGATGGCATTGGAGATGTTGAAGGTATCCGCTCGCGTCTGCCATATTTAAAAAAGCTCGGCATCGATGCAATCTGGATTACGCCGTGGTATCCGTCACCGCAACATGACCATGGCTATGACGTCGCCGACTACATGGATATCGAACCTGATTACGGCACACTGGCCGAGGCCGAGAGATTGATAAAAGAGACACATGAATTTGGAATTAAATTCATCGTCGATATTGTTCCTAACCACACATCGAGTGATCACAAGTGGTTTCAGGCAGCGCTAAAGGCGGCTCCGGGCTCAATCGAGCGCAATCGCTATATGTTCCGAGATGGCAAAGGACCCAACGGAGATCTGCCACCGAATAACTGGGAGGCCGTATTTGGTGGTCCTGCATGGCATCGCGTTACAGAGGCAAATGGAAAATTGGGCCAATGGTATTTACATTTATTTGCGGTAGAGCAGCCTGATTTAAACTGGGAAAACCCTGAAGTCGTTTCACATTTAGAGGATGTTCTAAAGTTTTGGTTAGATCGCGGAGTCGATGGTTTCCGAATCGATGTCGCCCATGGAATGTTTAAAGAGGCGGGCCTACCCGATATTAGAAATGATCCAGCGGCCGAAATGCTTGGTACCGAACACAAACCTTTCTGGGATCAAGAGGGTGTACACGATATTTATCGATCTTGGCGAAAAATCTTTGACTCATACCCCGGAGATCGCATGGCCGTTGCCGAAGCATGGGTAAGTCCAGCATCTCGCATCGCACGTTATGTGCGCCCTGATGAGTTGCAGAACTCCTTTAACTTTGAAATGTTGACTACACACTGGAAAGCTAAAGAGATTAAGAAGAAGATTAACCACTCGATTGACGCTCTGGCCGAAGTTGGCGCACCGACATCGTGGGTATTTAATAATCACGATGTTGTGCGATCTGTAGATCGCTTAGATTTAGGACTGACAAATCACGGAGATACAACGCTTTCGCGCCAGGGTGATGCTGCAAAGTTTAATATTGAACGCGGAACTTTGCGTGCACGTAGTGCAGCGCTCATGATGTTGGCGCTGCCAGGTGGGGCATACATGTATCAAGGCGAAGAGTTAGCGCTGCCAGAAGTTCGCGATATTCCGGAAGCACGTCTTACCGATCCACGATGGAAGATGAGCGGTCATTTAGATCGTGGTCGCGATGGATGTCGCGTGCCGTTGCCATGGTCGAGTAATCCTGCAGGTGCATTTGGTTTTTCAAACGCTGACTCTCTAACACCGGATGCGGCTTGGTTGCCTCAATCACCATGGTGGGGCAGGTTTTCAGTTGATTCGCAAGAAGGCGTTGAGGGTTCAACATTGTCTATGTATCGTGAAGCCCTGGCAATTCGCAAAGCCGAACAGGGTCTTGGCGATGGCACCATGCAATGGATCGAAGCGGGCGCAGATGTCGTTGCCTTCGAGCGTCCAGGTGATTTTGCTTGCTATATCAACTTTGGTAAAGCTATTGAGCTTCCATCTAACTCACAGATCTTGGTTGCAAGCGGCGCAGTTCACGGCCATACACTTCCAACCGATACCGCTGCCTGGGTTAGATTGATTAGTTAATGCCAAATACGCAGCTCCAAAGCCGAGTAGTGCGCACTCTTGCAAGCGCGCAGGTTTTAAACGGTGTTGGAGTTGCCGGCACAGTTGCTGCAGGATCGCTTTTAGTCTCATCGATTACCGACTCTGAAACACTTGCCGGCCTTGCTCAGACAAGTGCCGTACTAGGTGCAGCTGCCCTCGCTCTTCCATTGGCACGCTTAACTGCGCGCGGTGGAAGACGGTTAGCTCTTTCAGTTGGATACTCATCCGGAGTTCTTGGATCAGTATTTGCAATAATCGGCGGGGCAGATCGCAATTTATTTTTTATGTTGCTCGGAACATTTCTTGTTGGCGCGGCATCGGCAGCTGGATATCAAGCCCGCTTTGCTGCAATCGACTTAGCCACAAAAGAGACTCGCGCTAAGCAACTCTCCTTTGTTGTGTGGGGTTCGACTATTGGCGCAGTTGCTGGACCAAATTTAATGGATCCATCGGGTAATTTAGCGGAGCACTTTAATCTGCCACGTTTAGTCGGACCATATCTAGTATCAGCAGCTACTTTATTCTTTGCAACGATTGTGATTCAAATCTTTCTTCGACCTGATCCATATTTAACGGCCGAGAAACAGGCAAACGTTGTCCAACATAAGGTATCGACGAAAGCGGCGCTTTCACATATTCGCTCTAACCCAAAGGCGCTCTTTGCAATTTCGGCGATTGCAATTGGTCACGTTGCGATGGTTTCAGTAATGGTAATGACACCTATTCACATGAAACATGTCGATGTCTCTTTGCGCATCATTGGTTTTGTTATTAGCGTGCATGTATTAGGAATGTATGCTTTTTCTCCTATTGTTGGCGCGCTCAGCGATCGTTTGGGGCGTGTGCGCGTAATACAAATCGGTCTAGTGATTCTCTTAGCTTCAACTGTGGTGGCAGGCCTGGCCGCTGCCGATAATGCTGTTCAATTAGGAATTGGCCTCTTCTTATTGGGCTTGGGTTGGTCATGCACGTTAATTGCCGGCTCTGCCTTTCTATCTGAATCAGTCTCACTTGAAATGCGGCCAGCATCGCAAGGTGCAAGTGATTTAGTTATGAACTTATCGGGCGCCGGTGGCGGCGCAATCGCCGGAGTTATTATTGGAACATTGAGTTATGGGTGGCTCTGTCTATTTGCAGCAATCCCAGTGATACTTCTGAGCGTGCTATCCAGGAGAGTCAATGGCAACGCCGACTAAGCAAAAAATGCATCCGGCGTGGATCGCTGCGATCGTTACCTTTTTTACTCTCGTTGCAACGGCTGGATTTAGATCGGCCCCATCGGTTTTAATCGTTCCGCTTGAAGATGCATTTGGCTGGAATCGCGAACAGATATCTCTGGCCATTTCAGTCAATGTTTTGTTATATGGATTAACAGCGCCCTTTGCCGCCGCCTTAATGGAGCGCTTTACCGTGCGAAAAGTGGTCATGGGGGCGCTCACAACGGTAAGTACTGGTGCTTTCTTAACAACCCTGATTCATGCTCCATGGCAGTTAGTCGCAACATGGGGTGTCATAGTTGGAATCGGTACAG
>WLHG01000071.1 GCA_009702845.1 Actinomycetota bacterium | reverse complement strand
GTCAGTTTAGCCTCTGTCTTTGACGCTCTTACAAGAGTTTTTACTCTGTAATTGCTAATAATCCGCATGATGGAATTCTCGAAATCTCCATTACTCATAGCCTTCTTTGCTTGGGAGCTATTGTGTAAAGTCTGTATTCTCGACTTTGACGGGAGTTGGAACATTAATGATTAACGTATCCTCGAACGTGATTCTTGATCAAGAAGCTATTGACATTCTTGCGGCAGTAAAACTTGCAGGAATACCAGAGTGGCACACTCTCACACCAGTCGAGGGTCGCAAGGTCTATCAGGAACGTGTTCGACTCTTTGCGCTAGAGCCCACCCCAATGTTTGCAGTAAATGACATATCGATACCGGGTCCGGGCGGGCAAATAAAACTTCGCAAGTACACACCGAGTCAGACCAAGGTGATGCCGGTTTTGATTTATCTCCATGGCGGCGGTTGGACTCTTGGCGATCTCGACTCTCATGATGAACTATGTCGACGTCTTGCACGCACTACAGATTGCATTGTTGTTTCAGTTGACTATCGCCTAGCCCCAGAAAATCCTCACCCTGCTGGTTTAGATGATTCTCTGGCGGCGATTGATTGGGTTGTAGAAAATGCAGAATCATTTGGTGGTGATCCTCGGCTACTTGCAGTTGGCGGCGACAGCGCAGGTGGACAACTCTCAGCGGCAGTGTGTCTGCGTATACGCGATGAAGGCGGTCCGCAGATAGCTCTTCAATTACTGATCTACCCTGCTCTCCGTGCATCCTACGAAACGCTTTCCTATTATGAAAATGCCACCGAGAAATGGATTACGCGTGCCGACTGCATCTGGTTTTGGGCCAATTACTTAGGAAACACTTCTAATTTGGATCCATATGCCTGTCCAGGTGAAGCCAATGATTTAGAAGATCTCCCTAGAGCTTTGATCATCACAGCAGGCGGCGATCCCGTGCGTGATGACGGTGAAATGTATGGTTTTAAACTACGCGCTGCAGGTGTTCGCGCATTATCCAAACGCTTTCCAGGAATGATTCATGGTTTCATGGCCGTTCCAAATGAGTTGAAAGCCGGACGTGCAGCAGTTGAGTTGGCAGCTCACGAACTGCGAAGCGCCTGGGATGATCTCTCCAAATCGTTAGCGCGGTAACGTGATAAGAATTGCTCTACTTGGACTCTGTCACGAGACCAATACCTTTTCCTCGGTTACTACTGACCTAGCGAAATTCGAAAGAGATGGAACTCTACGTGGCGAGGAGATCGTTGCAATAAATGCAACGGCACGTACTTCTCTTGCAGGATTCTTAGCAGCTGGCAAGGATGAGCTTGATGTCGAGATTGTGCCTTTGATATGGGCATGGGCCAATCCCTCTGCGGCAATCACGAAAGAGGCATTTACAGATCTAACGACCGAAATGTTAACGCTACTGCGAAATAACGGCCCGTGGGATGCAGTCTTCTTGGCCCAACACGGAGCAGCGGTATCGGAGGAGTTTCCCGATGCAGATGGAGAAATAATTCGGCGAGTGCGCGAATTCGTTGGAGAGGATATTCCCATCGGAGTTACTCTCGATATGCATGCAAACGTAACATCAGAGGTCGTTCGCAACGCAACGGTAATTGTTGGTTTTCAAACCAATCCTCACATCGATGCGTTCGAGCGAGCTCAAGAGTGCGCAACGCTTATTCTTGACACAGTGCGTGGTCGAATCAAACCAGTTATGGCTTTTACGCAAATCCCCGCGGTCATCAACATTCTGCGTCAGTCCACTTTAGAAGAACCGATGGTGGCGATTATGGATCATGCTCTTCGCGCACTCAATAAAAAAGGAGTTCTCAGTGTTAGCGTTTTTGAAGGCTATCCATATGCCGATGTCGAAGCTATGGGTATGTCGTGCCTGACTATCAGCGATGACAACTACGAATTAGCAAAGGCGATAAATGAAGAAATTGCTAATCAGATCTGGTCGCATAAATCGCAGTTCCAAGGCTATGCCTGCACAGCAGCCCAGGCGGTAGTGCAGGCATGCAAGGATGGACGACCAAATGTACTTCTCGACGTTGGAGATAACATCGGCGGCGGAGGGCCAGCCGATTCGACCTTTCTTTTAGCTGCCGCCATTGAAGCTAATGTCGATGGATTCCTGATGATCTTGCATGACCCAGAAGCCGTTGAACTCTGTATTGCAGCCGGCCTTGGCGCAAAGCTCAATCTGGAAGTGGGAGCAAAGAAAGACGAACGTCACGGAGAACCAGTAACAGTGAGTGGGACCGTATCTTTAATCTCTGATGGAAAATATGAAGAGCCAACTCCCGTCCATGGAGGATATCGATTCTTCGATTCTGGTCCAACGGTAGTTCTAGAACTGCCTAATGACCTCTTATTAATTCTGACTTCAAAAATTGCTCTACCTATTACTCTCGAACAGATTCGATCCCTCGGAATACGGCCAGAAGATAGGCGCGTCATCGTTGCAAAAGGCACAATCTCACCGCAAGCTGCATATCGTCCTATCGCAGGTAACGTAATTCTGGTCAACACCCCGGGTGATACAAGTTCTAACCTCGAAACCTTTGAATATAAACGCCGACGGCGACCACTACATCCATTCGAGGTATTACCTTAGGATTATTAGAAGTTTTCCCGCGAAAGCCAAAGACCCAATCACAACAGGAGGCAATGAATGAAGATCACCAAGATTGACACGATTCAAGTTGAGAGCTTTCCCTACCTGATCTTTGTGCAAGTCCACACGGACACGGGTTTGATTGGCGTGAGCGATACGTACTATGCCACCGATGCAATCCGCGGATACATCCACCAATGGGCCGCGCCTCTACTTCTAGGCAAAGATCCCTTCCACATTGAACGACATTGGCACACCCTTTATGCACGCAACTCTGCTCGGTGGGGTGGAACCGGCGGGGTTGAGGTGCGCGCATTATCTGCACTCGATTGCGCACTCTGGGATATTTTGGGTCAGGCTTTGGGAGTACCTATCTATCAACTCTTAGGTGGGCTTGCACACGACACCATCCCCACATACAACACCTGTGGCGGCCCAATGTATGGACGGTTGGGATCCAGAGAAGGAGATGGACCTGATCCTCTTGATGATTTATGGGCTGCAGTTAACGAACCAGAACGTTTAGCTGAAGATTTACTTTCTGAAGGTTATACGGCGATGAAGATATGGCCATTCGATCGATACAGTCTACAAGGCACCGGACAACACATCTCGGCTGCAGAAATCGAAGAGGGTCTTGAACCAATTCGTCGAATCCGCGCAGCAGTCGGAAGCAAGATAGAGATAATGATTGAGGGGCACGGCTATTGGGATCTGACAACGGCAAAGAAAATCGCTCGCGCACTAGAGCCATACCAGATCGCCTGGCTTGAAGACTTTGTTTTGGCACACGATATCGATGCGATCGCTGAGCTCAAAAAATCGACAACGATTCCAATTCTCGCTAGCGAGATGCTGGTCTCTAAATACCAATATCGACAACTCATGGAGCGTCGAGCCGCTGACATCATCATGGTCGATCCAACATGGGTTGGTGGAATAACAGAGTCACGAAAGCTAACAGCACTTGCTGAAAGCTTTGGCCTGCCCGTTGCTATGCACGATTGCACTGGACCATTCACGCTAATGGCAGGGCTACATCTTTCACTGAGCGCACCTAACGCGATCTATCAAGAATCAGTGCGCGCATATATACGCACCTGGTACTCGGAGTTGGTTCCTCATAGCGTGGAGATTGTCAATGGCCACATTCTTCCTCCGACTGGCATTGGAATCGGCACTTACCTACTGCCTCAAGTTTTTGAGCGTCCAGACGCTACCGTTCTTTCGACTTCAATCTGAGTTTCTCAGGATAAGAATCGACTAGGACAACCTATTTCGTTTTATTCCACGGGATTTTCTTAGCAGAAAATCCACCATCAATCGTGAGAATCTCTCCAGTGATAAAACTGGCATCATCAGAGAGTAAAAACTTCACCCCGGAAGCGATCTCATCGGGATCGCTAAACCTTTTCATTGCATGCATATCAATTAGGGAAGGATCCAAAAATCCTGCCGCCTGGGCATTAGCAACAAGAGGCGTATTCACGTAACCAGGAGCGACGGCATTGACGCGAATTCCAAACTCAGCCCACTCAATGGCAAGCGTTCGAGTGAGAGCATTAATACCAGCTTTTGCAACTGCATAAGGAAGTCTTCGCGGCCATGCAAAACTATGTGCGACCGAGGAGAAATTTACTATCGCTCCCCCGTGACCTTGACTAACCAACTCTCGCCCAAAGGCCTGATTCATATAGAAATGTCCATCTAGATGGCAATCGAGTACTTCCCGCCACTGCTCAGGAGTCATCTCCAAACTCGAGTGATTCGTACTGTTACCTGCACAGACCACTAACCCAGAAAGCTTTCCAGACCAACTTACGGTGGTCTCTACAACCTCTGCTGCACCTGCGGCCGATGTGATATCCGATTCGCAAAATCTTATGCGATCTTGTCCAAATTCGGATTGAACATCTTTTAACTCACCTATCCGCAAATCGGCGGCAACAATTTTTACATCTGGCCAATCGTTAAGGAGTCGTCGAGTAGTGGCAAGACCTATTCCGCTACCCGCACCGGCAACAATTACCGTTGAATGCCCACCATTTGGATCACTCATTACGAAACCCAGAGGGTTGCCTCAAACTCGACACAAAGCTCTGGCAACATTAATTTGCTAACTTCTAAAAATGTCGCTGCAGGAAGAATGGATCCGAATACTTCATGATGGGCCTTTGCAACCGCTGGCCAATCCTCAATATTGGTAAGAAAAACCCTGGTGCTCATAGTGTCTTCGTAGGTTGCGCCTAACTGTTCAATAGCGCCCTTGACTTCATCAAGAATATATTTCAACTGTCCATAAGCATCATGAGGGTGCATGACTCGTCCGTCAAGGGTTGTAGAGCTCGTTCCACTTACTGTAATTAGATTATCTCTTCGGATAGCTCGAGAGTATCCAACAATGGGTGCCCACTGGCGATTGCCATCAACACGACCGACTTTACTCATTAACTTCTCCTTCTATTGTAAGTGTGGTTTGAACGCTAAAGACTTTCGCAAATGACGATATTCGAACCAGTTGTGATTTCATCGCCCTCTTTAAAGAGTAACTCAACAATCCTGCCTGCAATGGGCGAAGGCACTTCGACCGTGGCCTTGTCCGTCTCGACCTCCATAAGTGATTCGCCAATTGTGATCTCATCGCCTACAGACTTATTCCACGACAATAGATACACCTCATCAACTGTGTCACCGACACGAGGCATCTTTATGGTCTGTCTCATGCCTTAAGAGCCTTTGGAGGCGTCCAAATATTCTCAAACATTGCCGCCAATGTGGGTTCAGCTGCGGCATTGCATACTGCGATAACCTCTTGAATTCTTCGTTTCATATCGCTCTTTATACTCGCAATATTTTCTGGTGTTAGAACTCCACGAGCAAGCAATGACTCTTCTGTGACCGTAATGGGATCACGTTTGCGCCACTCTTCTAGCTCACCCTCTGGTCGATATAGACCCTGATCCGCGCGCGAATGACCGGCAAATCGATAGGTCTTTGCCTCAATGAGTGTCGGACCTCCCCCACCTCTTGCCCGTTCTACAGCCTCTGTTACTCCCTTTCGTACCGCTTCTACATCCATGCCATCGAGTGCAAAGTGCGGCATCTTGTAACTTTCCGCACGCATATGAAGATCTTCTAGGGGGGTCGTTATTTCAATTCGGCTGTACTCACCATAGACATTGTTGTCACAAATGAATACAACTGGCAGATTCCAAAT
>WLHG01000070.1 GCA_009702845.1 Actinomycetota bacterium | reverse complement strand
TCTTATCTGTCGCGCGTGAACCGGCCGGTACCTTCTTACCCGGCAAATATTTTCCGGAGAGAACACCTTGTGCCATAGGCGACCAAACGATCTGTCCGATTCCCTCTTTAATGGAGAGTGGAACTACCTCGGCCTCAATAACACGCCAGAGTGCTGAGTATTGTGGCTGACTTGAGACAAAGCGATCGTAGCCGAGGGCGCTTTGAATCTCTAAGGCCGATGAAATCTGCGGAGCAGTCCATTCAGAGAAACCAATGTAGTGAACCTTTCCGGCGCGGATTAGATCATCGAATGCGCGGAGTGATTCTTCAAGAGGTGTTTCAAAATCAAAACGGTGCATTTGATATAGATCAATGTGGTCAGTCTTTAATCGCTTCAATGAAGCGTCACAGGATTCAATAATATGTTTGCGCGATAATCCACGATCATTTTTCCCAGGGCCAGTTGGCCAGTAGACCTTAGTAAAGAGCTCATAGGATTCGCGGCGCACACCCTTGAGCGCTTTGCCTAAGACAACCTCGGCACGCGTACCTGCATAAACATCGGCAGTATCAAAGGTTGTAATGCCAACATCAAGTGCGGCCTTGACACATTTAATTGCAGCCTCTGCCTCGACCTGGGAGCCATGGGTAATCCAGTTTCCATAGGCGATCTCTGAGACGTACATTCCGGTACTGCCAAGGCGACGATATTCCATGTGGTTACGATAGAACCTGCGAGCCCAGTTGCCAACCCCTAGTGGATATGGTTGCCTACGCACACAACTTAATAGTTTTCTCATTAGGGGAAGTTCGGTGAAACTCCGACGCTGACCCGCAACCGTAATGCGCCACTCGATGGCGCGAAGTCGGATTACCTAATGGCGAAACGTACGAGACAAACACCCGCCGAGGTTTGCGGGGTGTGGTCCTAGATACTGGTGCGTTGTAAGCACTTTTAGACAGAGCTACCCCTGTGAGACTCTTTTAGTTTGAGAGGCTTCACATTCTATGAAATTCAGAGCTTTTTTTATTACCGTTCTCATTCTGATTACTTCAACGCTAGTCATTCCATCCTCCAACGCTGCCGCTAAAGGCTGGCGCTATTGGGGATATTTTCAAGCCGCTCCGGGCAAAACCATGTGGACGGCCGCAATGACCGGACCGACCGTTGATATCGCAGATGGCGCTGTTGAGGGCTGGTCATTTGTCTTTAGTAGCGATGATGTTCCATCTGTTGCACCAAAAGTTAAACCTAGTTTCAAGGTAATTTGTGCTGGAGTAAAACCAGATCCAGATACAAAACGAATTGCAGTAGTTGTTGAATTTGGATCAAGCATTTGGGCACCAAAAGGAGAAAAGGTCGCTAAGACAATCACTCGATGCGTGCGAACTGCCATCGAATCTCAAGGCATTGATGTTCTCGGACAAGTTGTAAAGATTCGTGCCGCGGCATCGGGCTTAATTTGCGGGCTTAATGGCTTTCCAGCAAAAGAGTGTGGTGTTGAAATTGCAACCCCTGCAAAACTTGTAGTTAATAAGTAATAGCTGAGTTTATGAAAAAATACTCACTTCACCCACTGACATGGTGGCTCTGGTCATTTGCGATTGCAATTTCCGTTGCACGCGTAAATACACCATTGTTTGCCATCATTGCAGTGGGCGTTGTGGGAATGGTTGTTCTATCTCAACGAGAGGATGCTCCATGGGGAAAGAGTTTTAACTGGACCCTCAAAGTTGCGCTCTGGATACTCTCAATTCGAACGATTATCGGAATAAGTATCGGAGTCCCTATTCCCGGAACCACTCTCTTCACTCTTCCACGAATCCCACTTCCCGATTGGATGCCCGGTATTCGAATTGGTGGTGCGGTAACCCTTGAACGCTTCTCATCGGCACTTTCTGAGGGTGTCATAATCTGCGCGATCATCGTCATCTTTGGTGCAGCTGCATCACTGACTAGCCCGCATCGATTACTTCGCGTGCTTCCAATTGCAATGTACGAATTTGGTGTCGCCGTTGTGATTGCAACATCTGTTTTACCGCAGTTAGTCACAAGTGTTGCAAGAATTCGACAGGCACAGCGATTGCGTGGCCAGAATCTTAGAGGTTTTGCATCGTATCGACGTCTAGCTATTCCACTTCTAGAAGAGTCACTCGCGCGCTCCCTTGATTTGGCAGCGGCGATGGATTCACGGGGATATGGCGTCAACCGCACGCGAACGAGGTATCGCCCAATACAGTGGACCGTAAGTGATACTGCAATCGTTCTCTCTGGCATTGTGATGGTAGGTCTATCGTGATTAAGTTCTCGAACGTCTCACTTGTCTATCCGCATTCAATAACAACTGTCATTGAAGGGCTTAACCTTGAAATCGCCGAAGGTGAGTTAGTTCTAGTTATAGGTCCAACGGGCTCAGGAAAATCATCTCTGCTTCGTTTAGTAAATGGACTAGTTCCGCATCACACAGGCGGCATCCTGGCCGGTGAAATCACTGTCGATGGTCTATCCACGCGTGAAGTTAAGCCCGGCGGGCTTGCACACTTAATTGGAATCGTTGGGCAAAATCCAATCAATGGCTTTGTTGCAGATACCGTAGAAGAAGAGTTGGCATTTGCAATGGAGGCGTTGAATCTGCCAAACGAGTTAATGCGAAAACGAGTCGAAGAGGCTCTGGATTTAATGTCACTTGCCGCGCTTCGAACTCGCAATATTGCAACGCTAAGTGGCGGAGAACAGCAACGAGTAGCAATCGCTAGTGCACTTGTAATGCACCCTAAAGTCTTGGTTTTAGATGAGCCAACAAGTGCACTCGATCCGATCGCCGCAGAGGAAGTTCTCTCGATTATTCATCGTTTAGTCCATGACTTAAGTCTGACTGTCATTATCGCCGAACATAAATTAGAGCGCGTTATTGGCTTTGTCGATCGAATAGTTTTGATCCAAGGTGACGGCTCGACGGTAATTGGTAGTGCAGAAGAAATAATGGCAATCTCAACGATTGCTCCCCCGATTGTGCATTTAGCTCGAGCTCTCGGACTATCCCATGCTGGGCTTTCTGTCCGAGATATGCGTCGGGCAACCCAAGAGTTGCGTGAGTCAACACCGATTACCCACGTCAGCTCGACTGATCCCAGTTCGATCGCCGTCATTGAAGTGAAAAAACTTTCCCTCGCCTATGGAGAAAAGTTTGCTCTTAACTCGATAACAACGACGATCTTCGATAATGAAATCGTGGCGGTAATGGGACGCAACGGCGCAGGAAAAAGTTCGCTCTTGCGATCGATCGCCGGCATCAATGAGACACAAACAGGAACTGTGCATGTCCATGGCGTTGAAACTAAAGGGCTTCAGGGCAAAGTTCGTAGAGAGACAATTGGATATATTCCACAAGAGCCAAGTGACCTTCTCTACGCTCAATCAGTTGAAAAAGAGTGCGAGCAGGCCGATAAAGATAACCAAATTGAAGCTGGGACAACCTTTGCATTGCTTTCGCAGCTCGTACCTGGAGTCTCAACACATACTCACCCACGTGATTTATCTGAAGGTCAGCGTTTAGGTTTAGCACTCAGTGTCGTTCTCTCGGCCAATCCGAAAGTTCTAATTCTCGATGAACCTACGCGGGGACTTGATTATGAGGCTAAGCGTTCACTGACTCGAATTCTCTTAGAGTTTGCTAAGGCATTTAACCGTGCCGTCGTACTTGCAACTCATGATGTCGAACTCGTCGCCGAACTTGCAACCCGAGTGATCTTTATCGCCGATGGAGATGTCGTGGCCGACGGCCCAACAATCGATGTACTGCTCTCATCCCCCGCCTTTGCCCCACAAGTAGCAAAAGTCATGTCCCCTCAACCCTGGTTACGGGTAGGCGATGTTATTGCCGCGATCGAGAAAAAGATTCAATGATGCTAACCGGTGATGTTGTTAAGTTTTCACGCCGAAACTCATTTGTTCTTGTTCTCGCCTCCTTCATTAGTGCCGACGGTTTTCTCTGGCCATTTTTCTATTCGGGTGAAAACTTGCCGCGCACACAGCTATTTTTCTGGGTCGCGATTTCTATCGCTCTGCTCCTAGTGATTATTGAAATATCGAACTCTCAACTGGATGCTAAATCTGTTGCCCTGCTTGGAGTACTCGCTGCCCTTGTTGCGGCCCTTCGCCCTTTAGGTGCCGGAGCAGTCGGAATCGAACCGATGTGGTTCTTACTCATTCTAAGTGCGCGAGTATTCGGTCCATCCTTTGGTTTTCTCTTAGGACTGATCTCAGTCTTTGTTTCTGCACTTCTTACTGGCGGTCTGGGGCCATGGCTGGGATATCAAATATTTGCAGCCGCCTGGATTGGTTTATTAGCTGGTCTTCTACCAGGACGAAAGTCGCTCCGTGGCGTACGCGAAATCGCTTTGTTGATGCTCTTTGCAGTAATTGCTAGCGAGTTATTTGGAATTCTGATGGATCTTCAATTCTGGCCATGGGCACTCGGTACATCAACGCAGTTATCTTTTATTCCAGGGGCGCCACTTAGTGAGAATCTCTCTCGTTTCTTTACTTTCCACTTTCTCACCGCAATGGCATGGGATCTTCCGCGGGCGATATTTACCGCTGGTCTAATTTTGATTACAGGTCGACCAGTGCTGAATGCACTTCGGCGTGCCTATGTGCGGGCAGCGTTTCTAACCCCGATTGAATTTAGCGAACGTGCGAAGGCACAAACGGTAATTTAACAACTTCAACTTTAGACTCTCGACCGCGAACATCAATCGTTAATTGATCTCCAACCTTGACGCCAGATTTAAGTAGGGCGAGTGCAATGCCAACTTTTAGCGTTGGTGAAAATGTACCGCTCGTGACTTCGCCCAATACAACACCTGCTGCATCCTTTACTTGCATGTGAGCACGTGGAATACCTCGGTCTAATGATTTGAGTGCGACGCTTCGAAGCGCTGGCTTATTGGCTTTTTCGGCGCGTAAAACATCACTTCCGGTAAAGCCGGCCTTTTCCCAACCTATTGCCCATGACGCACTTGCCTGAACTGGAGTAATCGACAGTGAGAGCTCGTGCCCATGTAATGGATAGCCCATCTCTGTTCGCAATGTATCTCGTGCGCCAAGTCCACATACCAACCCGCCAAGTGGCTCAATTGCGGCAACGAGTGCATCCCATACGCGAGAGGCATCGGCGAGCTTTGGCAAGAGCTCATATCCAACTTCGCCTGTATATCCAGTACGACAGAGGATTACTTCGGCGCCGCCAATAGTTACATGTGAAAAGGCCATGTAATCAATTTCAGTATTGATTCCAAGTGATTGCATCACCTGCGGGGCTAATGGGCCTTGAACGGCAAGAACTGCAAACTCATTATGAAGATTAGTAACGGCAATCCCTGCTGGCGCTTTATCTTGCAAAACGGCCACGACATCGCTGGTATTAGATGCATTTGGAACTAAGAAGACATCATCGGCTGAGTTTCGATAAGCGATTAAATCATCGATGACTACACCCTCAGGTGTGCAGAGCAATGTGTACTGAGCTGATCCATCCTCGATGCGGTTGAGATCATTGGTAAAAATACTGTTGAGAAAATCAAGGGCGCCAACGCCAATTACCGAGGCCTTACCCAGGTGAGAGACATCGAAGATTCCGACCCGCTCGCGCACTGCAGTATGTTCGGCCAAGACACCGCCGCCTGGGTACTCGATAGGCATTAACCAACCGCCAAAGTCGGCCATCTTTGCATTCAGGGCGATGTGCTTGTCATTGAGCGGGGAGGTTTTCATAGTGTGAATCTACCAATACATCTATTACGCTGATACCCATGAGCACTCTTAAGATCTCCAGCGGCGTACTAAAAGATG
>WLHG01000007.1 GCA_009702845.1 Actinomycetota bacterium | reverse complement strand
GCTGCAAGCATTTCAACCGATGTGCGGACAACGTTGTTCATGGACTGCTGAGCAGTCAGTGAAGAGCCGGCAGTAAATGCAAAGATACGCAGTTTCTCGGAAGCGGCATCCTGAGCCTGATATTTCTCATGAATCAAGCGAGCCCAGGTCCTACGGGCAGCGCGAAATTTAGCAATTTCCGGCAAGAACTCAATATTTGACGATAGAAATGTAAATAAGGTGGCCGCTATTTGATCAACACTTACACCGCGAGCAATCGCTGCATCAAGGTACTCACGAGCATTTGCAAATGTAAACGCAACTTCTTGCACGGCATCTGAGCCTGACTCACGGATGTGATAACCGCTCATCGCTAATGAAACCCATCGAGGGATCTTGGTTGCAATATATTCAATGACATCTACTGAGAGTTTTAAGCCGGCTTCTGCTGGAAATATCTGTGTTCCGCGAGCGATGTACTCTTTTAAGACATCATTTTGAATAAACATTCCAAACCTATTTGGATCCATATCGCGCTGTTCTGCCAGTGCTATAAACATTGCCGCCCAGATATAGCCGATTGAGTTCGCCGTCGTACGCACTTGGGTAATCTTTTCGAGAGGGATACCCTCCATGAGAATCTCTATATCCCGCAAGCTATCTATTGCCACGCCCACACGGCCAACTTCGCCGAGTGATAGTGGGTCATCAGAGTCCAGTCCCAGTTGAGTTGGTAAATCTAGCGCGACACTAAAACCTGTTAAACCTTGATCTAATAAGATTCGAAAGCGTTCATTGGTTTCAGCGGGTGTACCAAAACCGCCATATTGACCCATGGTCCATACGCCTGGGTCGGCATTAATGCCGCGAGTATACGGATACTTACCAGGCTCTTCGATTGTCATTGCTACTTACTTTCCTCTAGTTGTTGACGCAATACTTTCTTGGCAATTTTTCCAGTTGAGTTCAACGGAAATTCTTTGACAACCATAACTGTTTTTGGCTTCTTATACGATGCCATACTAGATTTACAGTGAGCCATCACTTTCTCTGAAATCTCTGCCTCTGTTGCAACCACTCCTGGCTTGAGCGTGACCATTGCAACTACGCGTTGGCCCCATTCTGCATCTTTAACCCCAATTACAGCGACTTCAAGAACGCCTTCGACATCGGCTACAACATCTTCAATTTCACGAGGATAGATGTTGTACCCACCGCTGATAATCATGTCGCCTTTGCGATCAACTAAATAAAGGCGATTATCGGCATCAAGTCGACCTAGATCCCCCGTATGTAGCCAGCCATCGCGAACGGCTTTAGTAACGGTTGCATCCATTCCAGCTGCACCATAGTAGCCACGCATCACGTGGTCTCCACGCGTAATAACTTCGCCAATCTCACCTAGCGCTACAGGCTTATTCTCCTCATCGACAATGAGAATCTCGACACCGATGCAAGCGTTTCCAGCACTTGTTAATAGTTCAGGATTTCCAAGGAGTCCAAGTTCGTGGTCTCTTGCACTTAGAACAGTTACTGGTGGAATCGCTTCGACGAGTCCGTAGTACTGCACCATATTCTTAGTGATCGTTTCATAGCATTGCTTTATATGCTCTGGTGTCATCGGAGCTCCTGCATAGCCAAGCAAACGCAGATTAGCCATTTTTTCACGGCTCATTCCAGGCATCGCCAAAAGGCGTGCAATCATCGTGGGCACAAGAGCAGTGGCATTACCTCCACGGTTTTGAATCACATTGACAAATTCATCTGGATCAAACTTGGCCTGAATTATCTGTTTAGCTCCAAATGCAAAGTATGGAAGTACAAATAATCCGCTGGTATGCGTAATCGGACCTGCATGAATCCAGCAATCTGTCTCATCTGGAACACGTTTCAAAATATCGGTAACAATATTGTTTAAACTTGCAATGCGATTGCGATGAGTTCTGATTGCACCCTTTGGATTTCCAGTTGTTCCACTTGAATAGTTGAGTGAAACTAGTGAGTCGGGATCCACCGCGAGCATAAGAGGTTCTGCTAATTGTGCTGCAAGGAAATCCTCATAATTAACTGCTCCTGACTCAGTTCCATGAATAAGAATCACATGTTTAACTAAGGCTCGGACTGGCTCGGACTCTACCCAGAACTTGTGATCGACGATTAATACCGTAGCGCCGCAGTCTTTAGCGATGCGAACCCAGTCATTGGGATGCAGGCGGTAGTTAAGCGCCACACGACAAAGGCCGGCACTAGAAATCCCTAGATCGCTCTCAACATATGAAATCTGATTGAACTGCAGATCTAAAACGCGATCCTCGTTTTGTAGGCCTAAGGCACGCAGAGCTCTAGATAACTGGAAAATCCTTCCGCCAATTTCTCCAAAAGTCAGGATGCCTTCTTCGCTCTCAACTGCTGGGCGATCGTAATAGGCGCGAGTTGCGCGCGCTACAAGTGTTCCGACATCCATTTAGTGGTGTTTCCCTTCGGTAGGTATTGAATATGCACTGTCTAGCACCCATGCGCCTTGTGGTAACACTGTTAGTGGGTTGATATCTAACTCACTGAGCTCAGGAAATGTATGTGCAACCTCTGCAATTTTTAAGACTGCAGAAATAAAGGCATCCACATCGGCAGGTGCTGATCCACGCGCCCCTGCAAAAAGTTGAGCTAATCGAGTCTCAGATATCATCTCTCGCAGTACTTCTTCATTAATTGGTAGTAGTCGGATCGACACATCGGAGATTATTTCAGTGAGAATTCCTCCTACGCCAATGGTTAAGACTTTACCCAGGGATGAAGATGTCACACCGACTAGAGTTTCAACACCCTTAGGAACAAAAGTTTCAACAAGGACATCATTTCTTTCTCCAGAAATTTTCGACAGCCGCGAATAAGTTACACCAGCATCTGCTGCATTAATATCTAAGGCGACTCCGCCGGCCTCGCTCTTGTGAAGTAATCCAGGAATGACTGCTTTGAATACTGCGCGGCCACCAACAAATTCAACAGCAGATAGAACTTCGCTTTCATTCTTCACAACTACTGAAAGCGGAACTGGAACTCCAACTTGCTTCCAGAGCTCTTTCATTTCAACTTCTGTAGCCGTTTCAGAGGGCGTAGGAAAGTTGCCAACAAAATCTTTTTTAAGTACTCGCTTTATAGTGCGTCCGCTCTCTTCGAGAATTCGTAATGCGGCAACGGCGCGATCGGGAGTCGGGAATACTGGAATGTTCAGACTCTTGAAAATTCCGCTTGCCAGAGGTGCCAAATTCTTTGAGCCGGTCCTTGCAACTGCGATGGGAAGGTTTCTAACCGCTCTGACGCCTCCCAGAGCAGAGGCGATACGTTCGACATCTGCCCCGACAAGTACGGCAAAGCAGGCAACTATGGAGTCAACACCACTGTCTTTAGCTAATACATCCAGACACTTTTCAAATAGATCAGGCGTGGACATGACGGCGGCAGTTACATCCACGGGATTAGTAGCATTTCCATAGGAGGGCACAATCCCTGCAAGGGCTGCGAGTGTCTCTGGTGCTAATTCTGCGAGTTCTAAGCCATTTTTTTCTAACGCATCGGTAGCAAGAATTCCACTACCACCAGAAGTAGTAATAATCGCCACTCGTTTTCCAAGGGATTTAGCCCCAGAGGCAAAGATTAATCCCGCATCCAAGAGCTGCTCGACATCATCAACACGGACGGCTCCTGTGGCCTTTATCGCGGCATCGATGATTCGATCTTCAGTTGCAAGTGCGCCAGTGTGAGAGGCCGCGGCTATTGCGCCTTGGGCCGATCGGCCAACTTTTAGAATTGCAGTGGGCTTCTTCGCAGATATCGTGCGGAGGGCTTCAACATCTGTGAGTGATTCTGCATAAAGAAGAATCGCAGAAACCGAAGCATCATCGGCCAACGCTTGTGCAACTTCAAGGTTGGTTACATCTGCTTCATTGCCCGTGGTCACCACGACGCCAAGAGGAACTCCTTGTTCAATTCCGAGTGAATACATCCCATACCCAAGGGCACCTGATTGGCTAACAAGGGCTATGTTTCCGGCTTCCACTGTCGTCGTTGAAGATGAAAACACTGGCGAGAATGATGCTACTAATTTATTAGCACCGCCGACCGACCCAATACAGTTGGGTCCAACTAAGCGCATACCAGCATCCTTTGCAATCTTTACTAATCTATTTTGCGCCAAGCTTCCTGCCTCATCGGATTCACCAAATCCCGACGACATGACAATTACAACTTTTACACCAGCGCCTGCGCACTCAATCAATGCAGTCTCAACTGACGATGCGGGGAGCATGATTAACGCTAAATCAATTTCGCTTTGTACGTCAGAAATCTTCGCATAACTTGGTAAACCTAGGATCGTGGAACTCTTGGGATTGATGGGGTAAATATCCCCAGAGAATCCAAATCTTTGCAAATATTCAATCGGAGCTCTGCCCATCGCATTTTCACGCTCAGTAGCGCCGATAATCGCAATCGATGTGGCTCTCCATAAAAGGGATAGATCATTCATTAGATGCAAGCTATTCCTTCAATTTCAACAAGAGCGGCGTCATCCCACAGCCTAGTAACACCTACGAGGGTCATTGCAGGATAATTCTTACCCAACAGTGATTGCCAGATTTTCCCAATCTCTCGGGAGTGCGCACGGTAGTCAACTGGATCCACCGAAAATATAGTTATTTTTACGAGATCTTCAGGGGTGCCGCCCGCTTCGCGCAACGCTGTAACTAGGTTAATCAGCGCCTTTTCAAATTGGCTGACAATAGTGTCGCCGACGATGACGCCCTCTTTATTCAAAGCAGTCTGTCCTGCAAGAAATATATTTTTTCCTTCAGCAATAACTGCGTGAGAAAAACCGATTGGAGGGGCAAGTGTTTCTGGGTTTATTTTCTTGATTGTCATACTAATGCCCTCCTTCGAGCAGTTGAGTTATTCCAGTCTTTGTAGAATCTCCAATGAATAAAATAGCGGCTTCTGCAACTTCATCTGCCGTTAGTAAGCGTCCTCCCGAGAGTTTTGATTCGAGCGCCATCTTAACTTCATCTATCGCTTTACCAGTTCGAGCTGCTGCTGCCGCTAATGTTCGTTCCGTCATTGGTGTATCTACATAGCTTGGACAGAGCGCATTGACAGTAATTCCATAACGTGAAAGTTCACTTGATGCCGCTCGAACTAGACCTACAACTCCATGTTTTGCCGCCGTATACGCCGCAACATTTGGCTCACCGACTAATCCCGCTTTGCTAGCGATCACAATTATTTGGCCGCTTTGAGCCAGCTTCATATGTGACACAGCAGCTCGCATAAATCTAAATGGCGCGCTCAGATTCAGATCGATCATGTGATCCCACATCTGATCCGAAGTCTTGTCTATTGGTGCGCTGGCACCATCGCCTGCATTGAGAATGAGTACATCGATTCCACCCCATGCATTGACTACAGTCGAAATAACCTTGTCGGCCGCGCCAGGGGAAGTCACATCAGCGACAATTGCTAGAGTTTTATTGATTCGCCCATCGATGAGAACATCGAGATCGGATTGGGTTCTAGAACATAAGGCAACGTCATGGCCTAAATCCAGCAACTGGATTGAGATTGCTCGCCCTATTCCACGGCCAGCCCCAACTACAAGAACCCTCATTGCCATAAAAGTGGTGGCTCCATATCTATGGTCTATTTCCTAGAGTAATAAGGACACAATACATGGTGCGTTTTTCTAACGATAGGCAATAATACGCCATATGACAACTCCTGAGGCGTTCATCGTAAGTGCAGTTCGGACTCCTTTTGGAAAGTATTTTGGTGGCCTCTCAACGACGCGCCCCGATGATCTCCTCGGTTTTACCTTGCGAAATCTGATGGCGCGAAATCCACAGATTAATCCAGCCCAGATAGATGATGTAATTATCGGCGACTCAAATGGAGCCGGTGAAGACAATCGAAATGTTGCTCGAATGGGCTCGCTTCTAGCGGGTCTGCCCAAGAGCGTGCCTGGTCTAACTATTAATAGATTATGTGGTTCTGGTGCAGAGTCATTTATTCAAGGTGCTAGAGCGGTTAAATCTGGAGATGCGCAGCTGATTATCTCCGGTGGTGTTGAAAGCATGAGTCGCGCTCCTTGGATTGTTGAGCGAACAAGTAGGGACGAGCCAACTGATCCTACTTTTCACCAGAGCACGGTCGGCTGGAGACTTACAAATCCCCTCATGGAATCTAATTGGACACAAAGTCTAGGAAGATGTTCAGAAGTTGTTGCCGAGCGCCTTGGAATATCACGAATTGAACAGGATGAGTGGGCGGTGCGATCACACGTTTTAGCCAATGAGGCCTGGAACAAGGGTTTGCACACAGATTGGGTTTTACCGTTCGGTACTGTCAACCGTGATGAATCAATTCGCCCAGATTCTTCAATACAAACTTTAGGAGCGCTGCCATCGGTATTTTCACCTGGTGGTTCCGGCACGGCAGGTAACTCATCTCCATTAAATGACGGCTCTGTCGCAGCAATAATTACCAATCGCAAGAATTTAGATCTCTTTGAGGTTGAACCGATTGGCAAAATCTTGGCCTCGCAAGTTACTGCAACCGATCCCGATCAATTCTCTTTGGCTCCGGTGAGTGCCATCCATAAACTTCTTGCAAAGCTTGGTCTCACCGTTGGCGATATTGCCGTATGGGAGATTAATGAGGCTTTTGCTTCAATGGTCTTAACTGTTTTACATGAAATACCCGAGATTGATCGCAGTCGCGTCAATGTTAATGGAGGGGCCATTGCGATTGGGCATCCAGTTGGTGCATCTGCATCCCGAGTGATTATCGACTGTGCACGAGAGTTAAAGCGAAGAGGCGGGGGCATCGGAATTGTTGCCGCCTGTATTGGTGTTGGCTTAGGGATAGCAGTGGCCATCGAGGTTTCGGCTTAATCAACGGTTCAAGGATAGGGTTATGCAATGATTTCTATTAATGAGTTGACCGATACAACGTATGTGATAGATCAAGGCGTTGCCATAATCACCATTAATCGCCCCGACCGTTACAACGCCCTTCGCGGACGTACCGTAGATGAGCTTCTTAGCTCTTTCAAACGCGCCTGGGTTGATACGGCAGTAGGTGCGGTAATCCTTACTGGCGCAGGCGAGAAGGCATTTTGTACAGGTGGAGACCAAAAAGAGCGTGCTGAAAGCGGCGGCTATGGTGAAACAGAAACGGGAATGTTTGAAATAGAGGCCTTACATAAAATGATAAGGGCAGTTCCAAAACCTGTGATCGCTGCAGTTAATGGTTTTGCAATCGGAGGAGGGCATGTTTTGCATGTCCTTGCAGATCTTTCAATCGCATCAACTAACGCCAAGTTCGGTCAAGTGGGGCCACGCGTTGGCTCTTTCGATGCCGGTTTTGGAAGTGCATATTTAGCGCGAGTTGTCGGAGAAAAACGCGCCCGTGAAATCTGGTTTTTATGCGAGCAGTATGACGCGGTAACTGCCGAGCGTTGGGGATTGGTAAATAAAGTTGTAGAACCGGATCAACTGATGAAGGCATCAATGGAATGGGCGCTGAAAATTTGCGCGCTATCACCAACTGCACTAAAAGCACTCAAGCATTCATTCAATGCCGATTCAGATCACATAGCTGGAATTGCAGCACTTTCCTTTGATGTCTTAGATCTATACACAAAGACCGAAGAGTCACAAGAGGGTGGCAAGGCTTTCACTGAAAAGAGACTTCCGGACTTTAACCCGTTTAGATAAATACAATAAAATTAAAAAAGAAAAAGCCGGTGTAGAGAAATCTCTACACCGGCTTTTCTATTACTTAATTATTACTTAAGACCCTTTACGCGAGTGTCCCAAGGTACAAACTTTGCAATAGTCGTCTTATCGAAGAACACTGCAGGAGTTTGAATTGTCTTGCTCCACTTTGACTTAGCTTCACCCTTAAGGATTGAAATAGTCAATGAAGCCAATGAAACACCGGAGGCAACAGGATTGAAGTCCCATGATCCGTTGATTTGGCCAGCCTTGATTGAGTTAACTGCCTCAGGCTGCATTTGAAGACCAATAACCTTGATCTTGCCTGCTTTGCCTGCTGCTTTTACTGCCGAATAAGCACCAAGTGCCGTTGGATCGTTGTAAGCAACGATCGCATCGATGTTTGGAAACTTAATAAGAGCCTCATCGACTGCCTTACGGCCGCCTTCTGAGTCATCTGACATATTGTCTACACGACCTAGATATTCAAAAGCAGTATCCTGGTCTACTTCTTCCTTGAAGAGATTGGCATGCATTTCAAGGGCCGCTACAGGGAAACCAAGGCCAACATAGAGAATGTTGCCACCCTTTGGCAGTACCTTCTTGAGCCAAGCAACACGAGCAGTTGCAAGACTTCTCTGTGGGAAACCATCTTGAACCTGTGCAAGTGATGGAGCTGGTGGAGCCTTGACTGAATCGCCAACACTGTAGTTCATAGTAATAACTTTGATACCAGCAGCAGCTGCCTTAGTAAGAACTGGCTTCATGCCATTTGAGTCAAGAGGATAGATAATCATCGCCTTTACTTTTTTGGTAATCATTGTCTCTACATCAGAAATCTGCTTATTACCATCAAGTTGAGCATCGATTGCCAACATTGTATATCCAGCTTTTTTCAGAGTTGATTCAGCAGCTAGTCCTATAGCCTTCAAATAGGTGTTGGCTTCAATTGGGTAACTGAATCCAACTAGCCCCTTTGATGCAGCTGCATGCGAAGCGGTTGTGCCTGATGCAAGCAGTGCCGCAACTGTTAATAATGGAATAAATATTGCCTTTTTACTCTTTAGTGACATTACTTTCCTCTCCTCGTTTGCTTCGACCGGAATACACAATTCGTATTCGATCGAAAAGAACTGCTGCTCCCAATAAGACACCTGTAACAACTTGTTGCCAGTATGAGGAGACCCCCTGAATGGTCAGGGAATTAGATACGGTTTGTAGGAAGAGCAGGCCAATTACTGTGCCTGTGATACTTCCTACGCCACCGCTAAGGCGCGTTCCGCCGAGAAGAACTCCAGCGACAACTGTGAGTTCGATTCCGACTCCGATAGTTGGAGAGGCCGCTTGTAGACGACCAACCTGCATAACGCCAGCTAAGGCGGCAAGAAGTGCTGAAATAAAGTAAACCGTCATCTTCACTCGGCTGGTAAATATTCCAGCCAACTTAGCGGCAAACTCATTGCCACCCACTGCATAAACATCGCGGCCAAAGTATGTTGACTTCAAGACGTAAATTGAAATTATCGATACGAAAATTACGACCAGAAATGGCCCCGGAATAGGTCCAACATTTCCATCACCTAAAGTATTAATAAGTGGTCCGGTATCAATCGTGCGGGTCGTTCCATTTGTCACTAGGTAGGAGATTCCTCTAAAGATACCTAGTGTGCCAAGGGTTATAACAAAGCTGTTTAATCCTAATTTTCCAATGAGGAGACCATTAATTCCACCAACAATAAGTGTTACTAAAGCGATTGTCAGAACTACTGCCGCTGCTCGTGGCATATGTGTAATTAATCCAGAGAGAACAATGCCCGTAAAGGCTAATACGCTTCCGACGCTTAAATCGATTCCGGCCGTCAAAATCGTATATGTCATGCCGATTCCCAGAATAATCGGCACGGCCGAGGAGCGAACTATGTTGCTTAAGTTAGAGCCAGAAAAAAACACTGGCTGCATAATTGCCATTGCGATCAGTAACATAATTTCAAGAACCAGAATGCCAAACCAAGCTGGCAAAGAGCTCACCGTGGGCAGTTTCATTACGCGTTTCATACGAGAACTCCTGTCGCAGCCGATACAACATCTGACTCTTTGATCGTGCTTCTATCTAAATCGGCGGTTAGTTCGCCGGCGTGCATTACAAGTACTCGATCTGAAATCTCAAATATCTCTGTTATCTCTGATGAGACAACTAAAATTGCAAGCCCCTCACGGGCAAGAGCTCGAAGGATCTCATAAATCTCGGCCTTTGCCCCTAAGTCGATACCACGTGTGGCCTCATCAAGAATGAGTACTTTGGGTTTTGAGACTAAGCAGCGCGCAATAACTACCTTCTGTTGATTGCCGCCAGATAGCGAACTGATGGGTGCATCGAGATTCTTAACTTTAATACTAAATTTCTCAACCCAACTGTTGACTATCTTCTCTTCCTTTTTACGTGACCTATTCTTAGCTGGCCTGCCGTGTACAGCAAGCAAAAGATTATCTCGAACCGACATTTCATGAATCGTTGACTTAAGTCGTCGATCATCGGGGACTAATGCAATACCTGAGTTCATCGTTGAACGGGTGTTATGCCCGATCTTTTTTCCATTGATAAAAACCTCTCCAGAGCGTCGTGTGTACGCCCCGACAATTGTCTCTACCAGCTCGGTCCGGCCCGCACCGGCTAGTCCAGCTAAGCCAACGATTTCACCTTCATGGATATTAAATGAAATGTTCTCGAAGGAGCCAGCAAAATCAGATAGGGACTTCACTTCCATTACGACTCTTTGGGGCTCACCGCTTTTGACTCTCTTGGTGGCCGACTTTGGCCTATTGAGCACCATCCGGTCGATGAGCCAGTTTTCATCTACGCCATTTCGCGAACTTGTATCTATGAACTTACTATCGCGCAAAACCGTAAAGCGATCACTAATGGCGAGCATCTCAGACATCCGGTGTGAAATCATGACAATGGCGACGCCATCATCGCGAAGTTGGCGAACCACATTAAATAACGCCTCAACCTCTGTTGGAGCTAATGATGAAGTCGGCTCGTCCAAAAGAAGTACTTTGGTTTGCGATGCAAGGGCACGCGCAATTTCAACAAGTTGTTGTTCGTGCTGAGGCAGTGAAGAGACCTCGGCTCGAGGGTTAACTGAAAGATTTAGTCGTTTCAGGATTTCAATTGCTCGCCGATCGGTATCTTTCCAATCAATTCCAAAAGCATTACGTGTTTGATTGTGTCCAAGGAAGACATTCTCTGCAACCCCTAAGTGAGGTACGAGGCTTAACTCTTGACTCACCATTGTGACGCCATGGCCGATTGCCGATCTAATATCTGGGAACTCCACTGACGTTCCATCAATGGCAATTGAACCCGCATCAGGCTTAATGACTCCTGCCAATATTTTTAAAAGCGTTGACTTACCAGATCCATTTTCACCGGCAATTGTGTGAACTTCGCCCGGATGCAGAGTTAGGTTGACACCAGTAAGAGCATGGACTGCATCAAAGCGCTTACTGATACCTTCCATTAAAACACGAGTTGTCATGGTTATGAGCGCTTGCTTTCATACTCCACGAGTTCAAGTTGATTGCCCCAAGGATCCAAAACATAAATAATTCTCTGCCCCGCAGCGGGTCCCTCATTTATCTCTATCGGTCCAGCCAAGAATTTCAGTGAAAAAGAATCAGCAAGTGCAAGCACGGCATCCAAATCTGAAACTTTGAATGCGATGTGATGTCCACCTAAATCACTATTGCGCGGAGGAGCACTTGGGCGCTCTGTTGGTCGGTCATATTGGAAAAGTTCTAACCGACTACCGTTGGCATATTCAAGCATCGCTAATGTAAAGCGCCCATCGGCAACATTTACATGCGCAAGAGCCCAATCCTTGCCATCGACTGCATCAAAATCACGCGCGTCAAATGGTCCTAAACGAAAGATCTCTGTGGCGCCAAGTAGTGTGCAGTAAAACGCAACAGCATCATCAAGGCTTGGCACTGTAATTCCAACATGATCCATACCTTCAAGACCAGGAAGATTCCTAGTTGCAAATGACATTAATCTCTCCCATTCAAAATTCCCATAAAAAGGGAGGACGTTGCGATGGGTTATTATCACGTGCCTTTGTGGCGTTCGTCAATCATCTGCCATATCAATTTCGCTTTATTTCGCAAGAGTTTCTCTCGGTGGAACCTCTCATTACGAAACGTGATAATCCCCTAATTAGGCATGAGCCGTCCCCCATTTACATCCAGGACTGCACCTGTGATGTATGAGGATTCATTGCTTGCTAAAAAGAGAACTGGGTCGACGCACTCACGAATCTCGGGCATTCGTCCAAGCGGGATGCCGCTGAGTACTTCATCGCGCTCTGCCGAGCTCAATTTTTCGAACATTCCCGTTAAGCGATCCGTGAGGAAAAGTCCTGGGGCAACTGCATTCACTCGAATATTATCTAAGCCGACTTCTTTTGCTAATCGTCGAGTAAGTCCGAGAATGGCAGCTTTTGCAGCTGCGTATGGAACTCCCGTTACCGGACTCGCGCTTCGCCCTCCAATGGATGAGAAGGTGACAATTGCGCCACCGCCTCTCTTCTTCATATGTGGGATGGATGCGCGTGCACAGTAATACGTCCCCTTAACATTTACATCTAATACCAAATCAAGATCTTCATCTGTAATATCTTCAAGATCTCGCGGAGTTCCTAACGAGCCTCCAGCTGCTGAGATTAAAATATCTATTCCTGATAAAGAATCGGCAAGCTCACCAATTACTTGAGTAACTGCATTGCCATCTCGCACATCAACGACACGACCATCAGCGGTAATTCCTTGTGAGCGGAGATTGGCGACGAGTAAATCGACAGCGGCCTTATTTGTATCTAAGATCGCAATGGCGCCACCTTGCAGCCCTGCCTCCAGAGCAATAGCAGCCCCCAATCCACCAGCACCACCAGTGATTACAAGAACCTTGCCGGTAAATCGATTCTTCGTCATTAGATTTTCTCCCGTTGCTGCTCTCGCCAGGTGGCCTTCTTTACGCTAGCGTACCCCAAGGTTCGTGTTGCGTCCTTGACGGTAGTCAAAAAATCGACATGCCAATAGAGAATATTTAGAGGGGTTGTTAATGAAGATTCTTTCCATCGGTGGTGGTGCTGCGGGACTTTACTTTGGGATTCTTATGAAGAAACTCGATCCCAGCCATGAAATCACTATTCTGGAGCGCAATCGCCCTTATGACACTTTTGGATGGGGCGTCGTATTTTCTGATCAGACGTTGAGTAACTTCGTACGTGCAGATGAACCCACGGCTCGCACAATTCTTCAATCCTTTAATCACTGGGATGACATTGATGTTCGAATTAATAACACCAGCATCATTTCAGGTGGCCACGGCTTCTGCGGAATTGGAAGAAAGCGACTTCTTAATATTCTTCAGGAGCGGGCAGAAAGCCTTGGTGTTAAGTTAGTTTTTGAAGCCGATATAAAAGATGACCAGGAAGCCGCGCGCGAATATGGTGCAGATTTGGTTATTGCCGCCGATGGCTTAAACAGTGCAATCCGTACTCGATACGAGAGTACATTCAAACCCGATATCGATACACGCAAGTGCCGCTTTGTTTGGCTTGGAACTAAGAAATTATTTAAAGATTTCACATTTATTTTCGAGAATACTGAATTTGGTTGGTTTCAAGCCCATATCTATCAATTTGATGGTGATACATCCACATTTATTGTTGAGACTCCGGAAGATGTTTGGTTGCGTGCAGGAATAGATCAAATGTCTCAGGAAGAGTCCATCGCCTTCTGCGAAAAGCTATTTGCAAAGCACTTAGATGGCGCCGAGTTAATGAGCAATGCAGCTCATTTGCGTGGCTCTGCCAACTGGATTAAATTCCCTCGAGTTATCTGTGAAAATTGGGTTCAATGGAACTCCATCGATGGCAAGGAAGTTCCAGTTGTTTTGATGGGCGATGCTGCGCATACCGCACATTTTTCCATTGGGTCGGGAACAAAACTCGCAATGGAAGATGCTATTGAACTTGCTAACTCTTTTGCTAATAGTTCTACTGGCGAAATGCATGAAATATTGGCCTCTTATCAAGAGACCCGTGCTATTGAAGTGCTTAAGATTCAAAATGCTGCCCGCAATGCTATGGAATGGTTTGAAGAGACTGGTCGCTACACAAATATGCCTCCAGAACAGTTTAATTTCTCACTACTGACTCGTAGCCAGAGAATTTCCCACGATAATCTGCGAGTACGCGATGCAGATTACATTGCTAACTATGACAAATGGTTTGCGGCCAAGGCTTTTGCCGATGCTGGAGTTGAATTACCAACTAACGTTGAAAACATTCCCCCAATGTTTACTCCATTCAAAGTTCGAGATGTCGTCCTAAAAAACCGTGTGGTCGTATCTCCTATGGCCCAGTACTCAGCCGTTGATGGTTTAGCTGCCGACTACCACCTTGTTCATCTGGGTGCCCGCGCCATGGGTGGGGCTTCACTGGTCTTTACTGAAATGACTTGTGTTAGTGCCGATGCACGGATTACTCCAGGATGCCCGGGTCTCTATAAACCCGAGCACACAGCTGGTTGGAAGCGCATCGTTGATTTCGTTCATAATAATACGGATGCAAAAATCGCTGTTCAGATTGGTCACGCTGGCGCAAAGGGTGCCACAAAGCTTGCTTGGGAGGGAATCGATAAGCCAGTTGAAACTGATTCATGGTCCCTCATATCGGCCTCACCAGAACAGTACCTCGAGGGAGTTTCCCAAACATCGCATGAGATGACGCGTGCCGATATGGATGGTGTTAAGGAAGATTTTATTAACTCCACAAAAGCTGCTAATGAAGCTGGCTTTGATTGGCTAGAGCTTCACGCAGCTCATGGCTATCTGCTCTCATCCTTTATTTCACCGATTACAAATACGAGAACCGATGAATATGGTGGCTCCCTTGAAAACCGAATGAAATATCCATTAGAAGTCTTCAACGCCGTTCGTGCGGTTTGGCCACAAGGCAAACCGATAAGCGTTCGTATCTCTGCACATGACTGGACTGAGGGTGGAATCACTCCGCAAGATGCAGTTGAAATAGCGAAGGCTTTTAAAGCCGCTGGCGCAGACATGATTGACTGTTCGTCAGGACAGGTTACGAAGAAAGAAAAACCCGTGTTCGGCCGTATGTTCCAAACTCCATTTGCCGATCAAATTCGCAATGAAGCTGGAATCGCAACAATTGCAGTTGGTGCAATTTTCGAAGCCGATAATGTAAATACAATTATTGCCGCCGGTCGCGCCGATCTATGTGCCGTAGCGCGTATGCACCTAGTTAATCCAGCTTGGACGCTACTAGAGGCGGCAAAAATTGGATATAAGAATGTTACGTGGCCTAAGCAGTACGTATCGGCCAAAGTTCAAATAGAGCGAAACATTGAGCGCGAAAAGCAGATGCTTGCGACCGCCAAAAACTCGCTCTCTTACGAGCAGATCACGTCGGCTTTTGAAGGATAAGTAATCTAACTACTAAGCCAAAATTGCGCGAAGCTTTGTGCCATCTTCATCGGCCAATGCAGCCTTGCGAAGCTCGCTAATACGAGCGGCAACGTCACTCTCATTTCGAAGTGAGACCACCTGCTCCATTACTAGTATGAAATTACGCCAACCATTTGCGTGGGTATCACCGTAGCCCTTGATTAGGTTGGCACACTCAGCAATTTCATAGGCCAATTCGTAATTGCTTGCAATCTCACGGTTAATTAAAACAATCCACTGATCCATGCGCTCTTGCTCTAAATTAAAGCGTAATGAGCGCCGACGTATGGGCTTTAGTCGGGCAATGAAGTAGAGCATGATGTAGCCACGAATAGATGTCGTCTGTAAAACTATTCCGTTCTTTGCCAACCTCTCAATAATGCCTGTGACCGCTTTAGTTCGAAGAAGCCAACGCCCGAGAGCCGTTGGCAGAGTATCGGCAAACTCCTCAGAGCGCGGATGTAAGAACTCACGGATCTGCATTATTTGATCGTTTTGTACTTGAGCCTCTTCGCCAACACGATTAAAACGTGTACGTCGAATCTTTAAATCAGCCACACGAATCGTGTCCTCGTAAGTCATCCAAAGCGCGGTATATCGAGCAGCTTCCAAAAGAACGCGTGATGTTCCATCGCCATGCTGTGCTTCGGCATCCCTCACACTTAACAGGCGATTCAAATACTGACCGGCATAGGCGACATCTTGATAATCAGCACAGCGCTTGATGCCATTAACTAACATAACTATCACGGGCTCTGGGAACTCTGCCTTTATGCGTCCAGCAAGATCTTGTAACTTAAAACCAACTACGCTCTTTGGATTATTAATTATTGCCAGCTCTTCTTGCGGTGATAACTTCACTGGCCCCGTTGAGACATCTCGTGGCTTTAAACCTATTGAGATATCAACGCTGGC
>WLHG01000069.1 GCA_009702845.1 Actinomycetota bacterium | reverse complement strand
GGCCCTCTTGCTCTTTCCAACCTACACGTACATCACCTACGCAAATGGATTACCTGCACTCTTTGATGTCAGCCTTTTGACGGATCGTAAAATTGTCTTTACCGAGGATGAGCGGTTCTTGCTTGAGCACGTTGAATTAGGAAGATCTTGTTATGACGCACATTCAGATGGAAGCCCTGTGCGGTATTCGTCGAATCATCGTCCTATTTTCAATGTCATGCCATCGGCGACAAACTCTCTTCTGGGATCTTTTCGCCACTTTGCCGCTGATCTATATTTACTGGATTGGTTGGCAAGATCTGGGATCGCCTTCGATATTGCAACAGATGAAGATTTACATCGCGAAGGGATTGAGCTGCTTGAAAGCTATAAGACAGTAATTACCGGAAGTCATCCAGAATACGTAACACGCCAGGAAATTGTCGCAATAGAGAGTTACCTGTCCAATGGTGGTCGGTTCATGTATTTGGGGGGCAATGGTTTTTATTGGGTGACGTCAACGGATGAACAGCGGCCTTGGATTGTTGAAGTACGCCGAGATAACAGTGGAACTCGAACGTGGGATAGTCCGGTGGGGGAAAGGAGCCATGTTTTTGATAATGAAATTGGTGGGCTTTGGAGGTTCAGAGGAAAGTCACCTCACCGAACTATGGGCATCGGTTTTGGCGCCGAAGGATTCTCGACCGCCCGACCTTATACACGCCAGGATGCAAGTTATTCAGGGCCAGGTAGTAAATGGTTTGAAGGGATTAGTTCGACTCAATTAGGAGAACATGGATATGTTCTTGGTGGTGCCGCCGGCGATGAGATAGATAGTTGGGATCCGAATCTTGGTTCACCTATGGAAGTTCACATTCTCGCTTCAGCTACAGGATTTCCAAATGCTTACCAAATCGCAACCGAGGACTCACCTGTAATTCTTCCCGACCAGGGTGGACCATTTAGGCCTGACCGAGTCAGGGCTGACATGGTTTACTTCACGATTGAAGGCGGCGGTGCAGTGTTCTCGGTGGGATCAATCTGTTACGCGGGAGGCTTGGCGTGGAACAATTTTGATAACGATCTGAGTACGATCACTACGCGAGTCTTGAAAAGTTTTTGTTCCACCCTTCCAGAGTAAGAGACAGCTGGAGAAGCATTTTTTTATACTTGTGACCCGATTGGAATCCATCGCGGGCCGCCACTTATTGCCTCAGATTCATCGGCTAGAACCGGCACTGTAAATCGCCATCCAAATTGATCTGTACTTCGAGTGTTGAGTTTATTTGCGAAGATCATCTCGGCCAGCGGGTCGACACTCGCACCCGGTGCTGAAAACTCGATTGAGTGCGTTTCTGCATCAATGATTGAAGCTATTTGTGAGTGCCATGCATCATAGACATGCCAGGAGATGGGCACCTTCGACTCTGTGAGGTAATCATTCATGTGGATCAGGCGAGATAGCCCGCCTTGGCATGTTGTATCAATACGCACGATGTCAACCGCTTCGGTGTCGATAAGAACTTGCGGATGATAAAGGTGGGTCTCTTCATCGCCACTTGCGAGTGGAACCGATAAGAGAGATCGAAGTTGGCGAAGCTCTGTAAGGCTTCCCTGTACAAATGGATCCTCCACCCATGCCAAATCCAAACCGTGAACAATTTTCATCGCATCGGATGGAGTTCTACACGACCAGGCAAGGTCTGTGGCAACAGGACAAAGTTTTGTATCAAGGGCTGCGATTATGCGTTCGCGAGTGAGCTCAGGCGTTGCACCTACTGGAAGTTTTACTCCTACTGCTCCTGCATCAACTGCGGCTTGAACTTCCCATGCGATTTCTTCCGGTCCACGCGAAGGTGGATAACCGATTACTGCCCAAGTCGGAAAATTCTTTTGCGTTTTACCAAATCGCGCTACAACAGTGCTTTCTTGGCTACGGGCAACTGCGTCATGAACTGCAAGATCGACAAGTGAGAAAGCTTTGAGTGCGGCGCCTGCCGAAAGCGAAGTGCTGGCCTGTCTGAGCAAAATATCCCAAGCAGTGAGGGGGTCGCCAGAAAAGATTTCTATGTATGGCTTTGCGATTAAATTATTTACGGCTTCAGTTACCGGTGAACCACGATCTAATGAAAAAGAAGTCCCAATAGTCCCATCCTCTAGCTCTGCAGTCACCACGCAATAGGAACGAGCTTTGATTACATAGTTACCCAATTGCACGGGGTCAGGCAGAGTCAACACAACTCGTCGACCACGAAGGCTCTTGAGTTTCATTCCGTTCCAGATCCTTCGCCATTGATCCAACGCATGATTTGGACTTTAACATTTGCGCCGAACATGCGGTAGCCTTCACGGAAATTAATCTCGATATTTTCTCACAATCCGTGAAATGAAAGGATTATCTATGTGGCGCAATGATTCTGGGCTCAGCGGAAGGAGCGTTGTTGTTACGGGTGCTGCAGGTGGAATTGGAAATGCGGTAGCCCAAGGATTTGCTCAAGCGGGAGCTCATGTTCTTCTCGTGGATATTCCAGGAAAGTCGCTTAAAGAGATCAGCGAGACATTGCCAGGTACTGGACACAAATATATGGAAATGGATTTATCGCAAATATCTCAACATTCAAAAATCTTTGAGATGGCCCAATCAATGGCACCTCTTGCCGCTCTTGCTCATTGCGCTGCAGTTTCACGCAGACGTGCAGATGTTGATGATGTGACTGAAGCAGATTGGGATATTCAGTTGGACACTAATCTAAAAGTAACTTTTTTCCTTAATAGGGCGGCTCGTACATCTTTTAGAAGCCACAAAAGCACGGGGTCGATTATCAACTTTGTTTCCCAAGCTTGGTGGAGCGGCGGATACGGCGGATCAGTTGTTTATGCAGCAAGCAAAGGAGGTGTTGTTTCACTGACTAAAGGTTTGGCACGTGCATTTGCTGAAGATGGAGTGCGTGTGAATGCGATATCCCCAGGCGGCGTTGATACGCCGATGATGGTCTCAGATCAAACTCCAGAAGCTCTCGCAAAATTTGTATCAATGATCCCGCTGGGACGATTAGCTAATCCAGAAGAGTTAGTAGGAGCAGTACTTTTCTTAGCATCCGATGCCTCGAGTTATGTGACCGGCACGGTCATGAACGTCTCTGGCGGACAGTTAATGTATTGATTGCCCCCGAAATGGCAGTCGCACGCAGCCGATTTCTTTACCAAGTGAAGTAGCCTTCGACAATGGCCTTTAGATTCGCAGTTCGCTCGTGAAATCTCAGGCAGTACTCCTACGCCAGACTGGTGCAGAACTTCCTTATTCAACCTCACGCCCCCTTGAAATTGTAGAAGTTGATTTAGCACCACCTGGAATTGGGGAAGTGCTTGTCAAAATTGAATCTGCAGGCATTTGTCATTCAGATCTATCTGTCGTGAATGGTTCCAGACCACGTCCGCTGCCCCTTATTGCAGGGCATGAATCAGCGGGAGTTGTTGTTGAACTAGGAGCTGGCGTAAAAGGTTTGAAAGTTGGCGATCACGTAACAAGTGTTTTCCTACCAAGCTGCGGTTCTTGCACTGAGTGCACTTCGGGTGCACCCGCGTTTTGTTCGGTGGGTGCAACATCTAATAGCCGTGGTGAAATGATTCGTGGGGGATCGCGAATAAGTGTTAACGGCGCACCTGTGAATCACTACAACGGAGTTTCTTGTTATAGCCAGTATGCCGTCCTTGATGAGCGCTCACTGATAAAACTTCCTGAAGACATCCCCTTCGATATTGCCGCGCTATTTGGTTGCGCCCTTCTTACAGGTATCGGTGCAGTCAGAAATTCTGCACATGCAAAACCAGGACAATCCCTTGGAGTGTGGGGTCTTGGGGGTGTTGGGTTATCGGCCCTTATCGGCGCTGTGATTTCAAAGGCATCACCCATTTTTGCAATTGATCCCGTTGCATCAAAGAGAGAACTTGCGCTAAGCCTTGGCGCAGATTTTGCCTTGGATCCGAGTGAAAACTTACGCGAACATCTTCCAGGTGGCGTGTTAGTTGCAATTGAATGCGCGGGAAGAGCCGAGAGTTTGAAAGCGGCATACGATGCAACTAGTCGTGGCGGAACAACCGTAACGGTTGGCTTACCACCTGCTTCAGAGATGTTTTCAATTTCAGCACTTTCTTTAGTCTCTGATGTGAAAACAATTCGTGGTTCATATCTAGGTTCTGCCAATCCACGCGTAGATATTCCAGAATTTGTGGATTTTTGGAGAGAAGGAAAATTGCCAGTGGAGAAGTTACTCACATCCGTAAGTCCAATGGCGCAAGTAAATGAAGCAATGGATGCTCTACAAGGTGCGCAAGTTGTCAGGCAAGTTATTCACCCTCATTGACTTCGCTTAGTTTTAATCTATTGTGATTCGCAACGTTCTCTATTTATTGGGCTTTAATACTGAATCAAACAGGGAACGTAGTTCTTCAACTACACCAGTCGGAGCACTACGTGGATGGCCTGCGTTAAAGGGTGGCTTTGGGTCGTACTCCATATCTAATTGCATCTTTTCAGCAAAGGCACGACCGAAGATTCGCTCTGCCAACACCAACGACATATCGATTCCGGCAGATACTCCAGCAGCTGTCATTATCTTGCCTGATTCGACAACACGTTCATCTATCGGGATCGCGCCGTAATCAGATAGCTCAGTATGTGAATACCAATGTGTCGTAGCTGGAATGCTTTTAAGAAGACCTGCGGCGCCAAGCATGAGTGCACCGGTGCATACTGAAATCGTCCACTCTGTGGTTGGGTGGATTTGTGCGATCCAATCGATTAACGGATCTCCGCTGCGTGCCATTGTGATTGCTGGCAGCCCACCTGGTACTACCAAGATATCTACCGAATTAATCTCCGATATTGATTTCTGTGCCTGAATTACCGTTGCAGCGCCATCACTTACTGGTCCCGCCTCTTGCCCGACGAAGAAAAACTCGTAGCCCGGAAATTGTGAAAGGGCGTGATAGGGACCGATTGCATCTAAGGGCGTGAAGCCTGGATACAACAGCATGGCAATCTGCTTCATAATGTGTTTCTTAAGAAGAGTTAGCGCATCTTTGGTGCGCGTGTAGGCATCGGACCCTTTGGAATTGGCATGGACAAACCACCAACAGCCTTTAAGCGGGCACGGACTTCGCGCATTTGATGTGCCGTCAACTTTTTAGGCATTTTCTGTAGACGCTTTTGAAGTTTACGTAGAGGTACTTGCCCTTTTTCTTCGCCAACTACGACTAATGTGATTGGAACGCCAGGTGCAAAACGCTCAGTCTTCTTACGCTCTTCAGCGAGCATTTGATTAACACCCTGTGAACCTTCGCCAGTTAATACGATTCCTGCACGGCCAACACTGCGATGGACCATATCTTGGTTTCGCGCAACTGCAACGGCCGGGGTAGTGGTCCATCCTTTACGAATCGCCATGAGCACGCTTGCACCTGCACCCATCTGGCCTTCGATCGATGAATAGGCAGCTGTGCCAGCTTGGCGCGTGAAGAATAGAAGTGTTGTTAAGAATGAGAGCGGGAGGAAGATGAATGCAAAGTAAAGAGGATGACCGAGAGCAATTCCGATGGCGATTCCGATGAGCAAGGTGGCAAAGAAGATGCCAAGAAGCGCAAAAGGGATCCAGGGTTTTACAACCTTGGTGACGTTGTAAGCATCACGGAAAGTTTGAAAACGAGGGGCTCTGATCTTCTTTTCTTTTGCTTTTCTCTTAAACATGTCGCTTAGTTTAGTGGTGCAGGGGCGGTTCCACCAAGACGGGTAGGTGCCCAGCGCTGGCCCACATGGCTATCAGGGTAGTTATCTTGGACTTGGTGGAGCATCTCTATAAGTCTTTGTC
>WLHG01000068.1 GCA_009702845.1 Actinomycetota bacterium | reverse complement strand
CCAATCAGTGGCGTCAAAATTAACCAGAGAATGAAAGTCTTCTTAACATCGGGCTTTTTCCACCACTGTGGAGTTTTAGGAGTCATTAGATCGCTCATTGTTTTATCCCTTCACAATAAAGTGGCCGGACATGTAACTCATTGAAGACATTGCATTTCCGAATCGGGCAACTGTTCCGTCACCACATGGGAATTCGCAGTTCCAAATATATTCGCCCTCATCGCCTGTAATAATCGTGAAAGTGGTCATCGTTGGGAACTGTGTGAACCCACCCTCTTCTTCAGCGGCTGTGACTTCATCGTCATCGGCCAGAAGAAGTGGGACGTTAACAAAGAATGAAGGCTGATCACTTGAGTAGCCGTGAATAGTAAATGTATGCCCAACTGCATCGTGAGGAATCTGTGTAATTGACTTAGCCTCAGTTGCATTCGTATGTGTCTTGGTGTCATAACGCTCTACAAGAGTTGCAGTTCCATCAACGGTTCCGCGTACTTTTGCAAAGAAATCATTATTCAAAGTTTCGCCCGAGTCATACTGCCAAATCGTGATCGTGATAGCCGAGTGGGCAGGGACTACAAAGTTAGAACCGGTCTCTGACTCTGTAAGCGGTTCGCCATGGATTCCGGCTGCGCCGTAACTAACCCAGTCAGGGTGGGCTCCGCCGCCCGCACCATGGTGGCCACCGAAGGTGCTATTTGGATATGTATTCATTGCCAGAGTGAAGTGGGGGTAGGTTTTTCCATCGGGGGCCGTATATGTGCCGGCTGCTGTTGCACTTATCGTTCCCGAGTCGTTCTTCGCAGCGGCAACATATGTTCCGATTCCGGCGGTAACGCCAGCTCCAATAATCACAGTTGCGAGCGCGCCTAATATCCTCTTATTCATTCAAACCCCTCCCGGGTGGGAATTAATCCAAAATACAAAAACTCACACGAGAGTGTGAGCCCATTCACAGGAGGGTAGACCCCATGGTCGGATTTACCAAGGATATTGAGGGGTTATTTTCACTCTTAACCTGCTTACACGGCTAGCCTTCGGCGCATATGGATATGCATCATCATGAAGTCGGCATTTGGGGCTCTTGGCAGGTAGCCCCAGAGATTCTTCTACCTCTTTTACTCATGGGGTATCTCTATATGCGATTACCGAAGGGTTCGGTCACTTCTCGACAGCAGTGGTTTTTCTATTCAGGGATTCTTAGTGCGCTCGCCGTTATTCTCACGCCAATTGGTGCAAGGGCGATGGATTACTTCTCACTTCACATGGTTCAACACATTACCTTGATGATGATTACAGGCCCGCTACTAGTTTTAGGTACACCTAGCTCTTTCCATCCAACTAACACACTTTTCAAAGCTGCAACGCACCCCGGAATCAGTTGGCTGACGTATGCCGCACTAATGATTGGAGTGCACCTTCCAGTTCCCCATAAATTTATTATGGACAACCCTTGGGCGCACACATTCATTGAAGTTCCGCTCTATCTACTTTTGCCTTATTTCTTCTACTTCAATCTCTTAGATAGAAACTTAGTAAATCGACGGATTTCCCCTGCCATGGCGGTCATTGCACTTTTTCTGATGATGGTTCCAGAAACGTTGACCGGCTTCTTCATTTACACCGCCCCAAGTTCTATATATGACGATATGTACTCACTCAATGATCAACGCCAGGGCGGTTCGTTTATGTGGGCCGGTGCGATGATTATTGACGCCATCTGGATGTCATTTGCCGTGTATCACTGGATTAAATCTGAAGAGCAGAAATCGCGCGATATCGATGCCGAGATAGCGGCAGAAAATGCCTAACAGAGATGAGTTTGAAGCACCCGATTGGGTTAGCAATGACTCTGTAACTCCTCCAGTTACAAATAAACAAAAGCGAATTTTAAACATCTCTCTATTTATTGTTGTGCCATTTTGTTTATGGGCAGGTTGGTTTGAATTCGGCCGCGCACAAAGCGGAAACTGGCGGGCTTGGGTCTACACATTTGAGTGGCCATTTTTCGCGGGTGTCTCACTGTATTTATGGCGACGGTTAAGTAAGGGCGATGTCCCGCGTATTCCACGCCCAAATCTTGAGGAATTAGCCGCAGAATCCGATGGTAAAGAAGAGCAATAATCCACGCTAGAATTGCCCACGTTGATGCAACCGCATCAAAGAACTTCCCCCTAAGCGCCGCACATGTAGCGCTACTTGCGAGTCTTATCACCATCCTGACAGCCCATTCTGGAGCTAGTCACACCCGAGACGCGCTTGTCGTCTCGATTGGTATGCATTTCTATGTCTCTACAGCCACGTACTTCAGCGCCCGGAAAAGCCCGTCGCGCAGCATCTGTCGGAAAACCTAAGCGCACTAAGAAGGCTGCCGAATTTAAAGCAGTTGACCCAAAAGCTCGTCATACAACGGCGCAAAAGAATGCACGCAAAGGTGCAGCCGCGCTTCCTAAGTCACGTGCGGCCGCAACTACTCGTCGCTACTCCGATGCCGATCCATCAACGGTCTCTAAAAAAGAGGTCCGCTTAACAGATCGCTCAAAGCTACGCGCGCAGCGTTTCCAGGAAAAAACCGCCTCGCGTCCACGCCCAGTTGAGGCACCGGAAGAGCGCAAGGCACGTATCGAGCTTTCGCAAAAACCAGAAAGCCGTGCAAAGAAGTTTGTTGCAGAGCGCACTGAGCGCGCAAAGCGTCCAGTAGATAAGAAACCAGATTTCAAAAAGACTGAGTACAAGAAAAAAGAGTACGTCAAGCCTGAGAACAGAAAGCCTGAGTACGAGAAGCCAGAGTTTAAGAAGACTGAGTACAAGAAGACTGAGTACAAGAAATCAGAAACTCGTCCAACTAATCGCCGTGATGCAGCGGTCGCAAAGGTTTCGCGCACTGATGATGGACGCCCTAACTTTGTTCCACGTAAAGTAGAAAAGTTCGATCCAACTCGTCCGAAGAAGCGCTCTGAAGCACCAGATACACGTGCAGCTAACTTCCGTGCCGAACGTCCAGTCCGCGATCGTCGCAATGACTCACCAGCATATGCTCGTGATGATTTTAAACATTCATCGAAGACTCATACTAATGCCGCCGTTGATTTCGGTGCAGATGATAATTACATTTCAACAAACTTAGCCGATGCCAATTTGATTGACGCGACTCCATTAACAGAGATCACAACAACTTTCACTGATTTAGGAATTGCAGCACCTTTGGTTAACGCCCTTGCTAAGCAGGGAATCATGCATCCTTTCCCAATCCAGATTGCAACATTGCCAGATGCATTAGCTGGCCATGACATTTTGGGTCGTGGGCAGACTGGCTCAGGAAAGACGCTTGCATTTGGTTTGGCTCTGCTTAATAACTTAAATGGCCGCGTTGCAAAGCCACATAAGCCATTAGCTCTTGTACTTACACCAACACGCGAACTAGCTCAGCAGATCGATGAAGTTTTGATGCCACTAGCGCGCTCAATTGGTCATGAATCAGTAGTTGTTGCCGGCGGAATGTCATATGCAAAGCAGATCACTGCGATGCGTCGTGGAACTGCAATCTTGGTTGCTACCCCTGGCCGTTTAATTGACTTGCTCAATAAGGGTGAGGTTCAACTAGATCAGTTAGAGATAACTGTTCTTGATGAGGCCGATCAAATGGCCGACATGGGCTTCCTTCCAGTTGTTAAAGAGATATTGGATCAAGCAAAGCTAGATGGACAACGTCTGTTGTTCTCAGCAACTCTTGATCGTGGTGTTGATTCATTGGTTCGTCAATACTTGAAGAACCCAAAGACTCACTCACTACAAAACGACCGTGCATCAGTTTCAACAATGGAGCACTTTGTTCTTGTCATGAACCCAGGCGATAAAGATGACATTACTAATCAGATCGCTGCCCGTAACGGTAAGACAATCATGTTTGTTAAGACACAGCGTGGCGCCGATCGTTTAGCTGACAAGCTTGCTCATGCAGGCGTTGCAGTTGGAGCCCTTCACGGTGGAAAATCACAGGCAGTTCGTACCCGAACCCTTGCACTCTTCAAGGAGTCGGCAAATGCCGCTCTCGTTGCAACCGATGTTGCAGCTCGTGGAATCCACGTTGATGGAATCTCATTGGTTGTTCACGTTGATGCTCCAACAGATCACAAGGATTATCTACACCGCGCAGGTCGTACTGCCCGTGCAGGTGAGGCTGGAACTGTTGTAACAATTGCAACGACTAAACAGCAGAAATCAATCGGCGGTCTTACATCTCGTGCCGGTGTTACTCCAAAGTTCGTTGGCGTAACTCCACTTAGCACCGAGCTGATGAAGATTACTGGCGCACAGGAGCCATCAGGGGTTCCATACATCGTGCCAATCGTTGAAAAATCAGTACGTAGTGGTGGCAATAAGCGCCCTCGCCCTAATTCAAGCCAACGTCGTCGTCGCCCTCACTAATCTTCTTTGAGTAGGATTCGCGTCATGACTAACTTTGACGCCAATCCCTTTGCACATCGAAGCACGCTTGAATTTGAGCTTCCAGATTTTGCTACGATAAAAGAGGAGCATTACTTACCTGCCTTTTACGCGGGATGCACTGAGCAGTTATCTGAAATTGAGGCCATTCTCAACTCTTCGGGAGCTGCCACTTTTGAGAACACTATTGTCGCCATGGAAAAAAGCGGACAGTTGTTAAAGCGAATGTTAGTGGTCTTCTATAACAAATCCTCAAGTGATACGAATGATGCCATTGACGCAATTGAAGAGGAGATTGCCCCAAAGCTTGCAGCTCACCAAGATGCGATTCAACTAAACCCGGCTTTGTTTGCTCGAATTGAAAGTTTGTACAAAAACCGTGAAGGTTCGAATCTCAGCAGCGAAGACTCTTGGCTTCTTGAGCGTTACTACATGGATTTACTCCATGCCGGTGCCCACCTAAATCCAGCTCAGAGAGATCGACTGAAGCAACTCAATGAAGAGCTCTCAATCCTTGAAACAACCTTCTCAAAGAATGTTCTTGCAGATACTAATGATTTGGCCGTACTTGTAGATAGCTTGGAAGAGCTTGATGGACTGAGCGAGAATGAGATTACGGCGGCAAGCACGGCGGCAAAAGAGCGCGGGCATGAAGCTAAGTGGCTTATTGCAATGGTGAACTTCACAGGTAACCCCGTGCTTGATTCACTTACTAACCGTGGACTTCGTGAAAAAATTATGCGTGAATCTCTGTTAAAGGCCAATCGTCCAAATGCAAACGACAATAAACCCATCTTGTTACAGATGATAAAACTGCGTGCAGAGCGTGCAGAATTATTTGGAAAAAACACCCATGCCGAGCATGTGATTGCCGTTCAAACTGCACAGACTCCCGAGAATGTACACGCGATGCTTCGAAAGATCGCGCCAGCTGCTGTCCGAAATGCCAGGGCAGAGGCTCAGGATCTTCAGAAATCATCAGGTGCTGCAATTGAGAGCTGGGACTGGGGTTTTTACACGGAGCAGGTGCGAATCGAAAAATACAATATCGATACCTCCACAATGCGTCCCTACTTCGAGCTCGAGCGTGTTTTACATGACGGAGTCTTCTTTGCAGCTAATAAACTTTTTGGAATCACCTTTAAAGAGCGTCCAGATTTAGTGACTTATCACCCGGAGGCGCGTGCTTTTGAAGTTAATAATGAGGATGGATCTCCAATGGGACTATTCATTGGAGATTTCTTCACACGTGATTCAAAACGCGGTGGTGCATGGATGAACAGCCTTGTAGACCAGAACTTTCTTCTTGGTCAACTTCCTGTTGTTGTTAATAATCTCAATATTCCAAAGCCGCCTGCTGGGCAACCCGCGCTTCTGACTCTTGATTTCACGACAACTCTTTTCCATGAGTT
>WLHG01000067.1 GCA_009702845.1 Actinomycetota bacterium | reverse complement strand
GGCTGATCACCAGCTGGAATGTAGTCACTAATTACTTCAAAAGGCTCAACCCGTCGCTGCAAATCGGATATCGGGCGCATTAGTCAACTCTACTTTGAAGAAGTGGCTAAAGCCTCCCAAATATTTTCGACTTGTCGCAATAAGTCATCCTTGGAGCCGCTGTTTTCAATGACAAAGTCGGCGATTGAGAGCCTCTCTTCGCGTGAGGCTTGCGCCGCCATGCGAGCCTCTATCTCCGAAGCGTGCAGACCCTTTTCTCGTAACCGTTCGATGCGCCTATCCAACTCGGCTTCAACTGTAATAACCGTTTCAAAGCGGTCGGCCCCACCGGTTTCAAAGAGCAGCGGAATCTCATAGACCAGAGTTTGATTTCCAGTCAGAGAGGCAACGGCAGCCTCGAACTCACTGCGTACCCACGGATGAATGATCGCTTCTAACACAGCTTTCTTAGCGGGATCTCTAAAAACCAGTTCACCCAAAGCTCGGCGATCAATCTCACCATTTTTCAGAATCGAATCACCAAAGATTGCAACAACCTCATCAAAACCACTCGAGCCACGTTCGATTGCCGCGCGCGCCAGTTGATCAGCATCAATAACAAGTGCTCCAAGATCAGCAAAATATTCGGCGGCCAGAGACTTGCCACAACCGATTCCACCAGTCAAAGCTATAACTCGCATGCAGAAAGGATAGCGCGCACTTGCTTTTATTCTTTCAAAGAGAGTCCATTAGAAGTAAGTGAGGTTAATAGACAACAGCTCACGTCTTCAATGGACTCCTTTGAAAAGAGAAAAGGGCCCGGCGGTTACGCCGGGCCCTTTTCAATAAATCCTTATTCTGCTGTTACAGCCTCTGCGACGGCCTCTACTGCGCCATCTTCAGGAGTTGCTGCAGCATCTGCCGCCTTGGCTTCTGCCTTCTGCTTCTTATGTGCCATGAAACGCTCTTGAGCTTGAGCGTATTGACGCTCCCACTCTTCGCGCTGAGTTTCATGTCCTGGCTTCCACTCTTGAGTCTCTGAATCGAAACCTTCTGGGTAGATAAAGTTTCCTTCCGCGTCATAACGCGCAGCCATTCCATATTGCGTTGGATCAAATGCTTCGATCTCAATCTCATGTCCTTCATTTGCCTGCTTCAATGAAAGTGAGATGCGACGACGCTCGAGATCGATATCGATAATCTTTACAAAGAGCTCGTCGTCAACTGCAACAACCTGCTCTGGAATCTCAACGTGGCGTTCGGCCAACTCTGAGATGTGAACGAGGCCTTCAATGCCCTCGTGTACGCGGATAAATGCACCGAATGGAACTAGCTTTGTCACTACACCTGGGACAACCTGATTGATTGTATGTGTGCGAGCAAATGCCTGCCATGGGTCTTCTTGTGTCGCCTTAAGAGAGAGTGATACACGCTCGCGCTCGAAATCAACTTCGAGAACTTCAACGGTAACCTCGTCGCCAACTTCAACAACTTCACCTGGATGATCGATGTGCTTCCATGAAAGTTCAGATACGTGGACCAAACCGTCAACCCCACCAAGATCTACGAAAGCTCCGAAGTTCACGATAGATGAGACAACACCTGTGCGAACTTGACCCTTTTGAAGTTGGTTAAGGAATGTAGTGCGTGATTCTGACTGTGTCTGCTCAAGGAATGCGCGGCGTGAAAGAACAACGTTGTTGCGATTCTTATCGAGCTCGATGATGCGCGCTTCAACCTGCTTGCCAATGTATGGCGTTAAGTCGCGAACACGGCGCATTTCAACGAGGGACGCTGGCAAGAAGCCACGAAGACCGATGTCAACAATGAGTCCGCCCTTAACAACTTCAATAACAGTTCCGATGACAACCTCATCGCGCTCTTTCTTGCCTTCGATATCTCCCCATGCACGCTCGTATTGTGCACGCTTCTTGGAAAGAATAAGGCGACCTTCTTTATCCTCTTTTTGTAGAACGAGAGCTTCAATCAACTCTCCGACTTTAACAATCTCATTTGGGTCTACATCGTGGCGAATTGAAAGTTCGCGAGAAGGAATTACTCCTTCAGTTTTGTAACCGATGTCAACGAGAACTTCTTCGCGACCAACTTGAACGATTGTTCCGGTGACGAGATCACCGTCATTGAAATTTCTAATTGTTCCTTCGATTGCTGCTAGAAAATCAGCGGCCGATCCAATGTCATTTACTGCAATTACTGGTGTTGTTGTAGACAAGTGAGCTCCGTAGGGATAGATGAGTAGTAGTTTCCACATATGTGGCTGGAGGGCAAGGGTACGGTTTGAGCGCACTTTTGAGCAAATCCGCCCTTATGACTGAGCGCAATGATTACACTAATGGGCGTCATGAATCGTTATCGCGCCTTATTTGCAATGCCAAACGTATGGGTCTTGGTATTGGCTGCTTTTCCTGCGCGCGTGGCCTACGGCATGGTGGCTTTGGCTCTCTTTTTCAAAGCTCAACAGGAGACTGGCTCAATCGCAATAGCAGGGCTGGTTATCGGCACAAACTCGCTCGCCGGTTCCTTTACTGCAGGCATTCGTGGAACCCTCATCGACAAGTATGGTCAGAAATGGCCGCTGCGAATTCTTGTGCCAGGTTATGCATCGATGATGATTATGGTAAATATTTCACACTCAGCAACTTTTATTCTTGTCTTAGGCACCATCATGGGGCTTACCGCTCCACCAATTAATCTATCTGTTCGCCCTTTATGGAAAACAATTGTTAAGGGCGATTTCCTGCGTACTGCCTATGCCGTAGATACATCCGTTATGAACACTGCCGGTGTTATTGGTCCAGTGATTGCAACTGCGTTAGCGCTCTCTTCACATCCAGGGAGTGCTCTTATTACGGCAGCGATCTTAATGATTATTGGTGGTGGTGCCCTTACGATTGCCCCAATTTCAAGAGATTGGAAGCCTGAGAAAAAGGAGAGTGGTGCGCAATCTTTGTGGCGCAGCCCCGCACTTCGATTAATGATGCTAGAAGGGTCATTCATTGGTTTTGGTTGGGGTCTCTTCGATGTTGCAGTTCCATCTTTTGCAACAATTGAGAAGGTTCCACATCGGACAGCTTGGGTATTCGCCGCGATGGGAATATTTAGCATTATCGGTGGATTATTGGCGGGGTTAATATCTAAACGCACATCATCGCTTGCTGCGATGCGCAAGACCTATTTTATTTGGTTTCTAGTTTCAATTCCGATTGCATTTACATACCCTGGGTGGTCGATGGCGATTGCAGGTGCATTTCTTGGCCTGGTTGGTGGAGCGATTCAAGTCTTCTATTGGGAAGTCATGGAGGCTGTGAGACCAAAGGGATCGGCAGTCTCATATATGGCTTGGCTATGGACAGTTGAAGGAAGCGTGATGTCACTTGGGGCGGCAGTTGGCGGAGTTCTCTCTGAAAAGATTTCTCCTCAATTCTGTCTGTCTTTAACTGCTCTCTCTATAGGACTCGGAAACGTTGTACTACTTATTGGTAAGAAACGCTTAAGTTCGGCGGATCGCATCCCTACGGATGAAGAGGATGTGCAGGCAATGGAAGGTAACTCCCCGACCACAACTTAATGAGCAGCTTCGTGCCAAGTCAGACCTAAACCAGCACTGACGTTGAGTGGAGCACGCAGAGGATAGGCAGTCCCCATCTCGCGCTTGACCAAAACCGTTATCTTCTCTTCTTCGCCCTTTACCACTTCGACGATTAACTCATCATGAATCTGTAGCAACAAACGCGACTTCAAGCTTTCTTTTTCAATTGCCGCTTGCACTTTAAGCATCGCTAACTTAATAATATCGGCGGCCGAACCTTGAATAGGCGCGTTGAGTGCCATGCGCTCTGCCACTTCGCGGCGTTGGCGATTATCACTCATTAAATCGGGCAGATAACGACGACGGCCCATAATCGTTTCGGTGTAACCAACTTTGCGGGCATCTTCAACCACTGTTTTTAAGTAATCGCGAATGCCCCCAAAGCGTTGGAAATAGGTATCCATTAAACCTTGTGCCTCACTGGGACTGATGCCGAGCTGGGCAGATAATCCATATGAGGAAAGCCCATATGCAAGTCCATATGACATCGCTTTGATTTGCCGGCGCATCTCAGGATCAACATCGTTGGCTTTGACGCCAAAAATAACCGCGGCGATGGTGGCATGTAAATCCTCGCCGGATTCAAAGGCAGCTAATAATTTAGAATCATTAGATAGATGGGCCATGATCCGCATTTCAATCTGACTGTAATCTGCCGTCAGTAGAGCCACATACCCCGCTCCGGCGACAAATGCATTTCTAATCGTGCGCCCCTCCTCAGTGCGCACCGGGATATTCTGTAAGTTCGGTCCAATAGATGAGAGACGACCTGTCGACGTAACAGTCTGCCCAAAGTGTGTGTGAATGCGCCCATCTTCGGCGATCTCAGCGATTAATCCTTCGATTGTCGTTGAGAGCTTTTTTGTCTCACGAATTCGTAATAGGTGAGTGAGAATTGGATGCCCAGTCTTTTGATGTAGCCAATCAAGACTTTCAGCATCGGTCGTATATCCAGTTTTGATCTTTTTAGTTTTCGGTAGTGATAACTCATCGAAAAGCACGACCTGAAGTTGCTTTGGAGAAGCAACATTGAATTCGTGGCCTGCAGACTCATGAGCCAACTTCGTCTCACGTACAACTTCGCCGTCGAAGAAGCTATGCAGTTTTTCAAGCTCTTTGCGATCAACGGCAATGCCGATACTTTCCATACGAGCCAACAACTCTGCAATTGGTAGCTCAAGTGTATTGAACAGCTCCAAAAGGTTACGCTCAACTAATTCGCGTGTAAGTGAGGTTCGAAGTGAAAACAGAGCTCTGGCTGAAGTCAGTAACTCTTGCTCTGGGGTTGTCTTATTAATTACAGAGCCATATCCCCATCGCTCTTGCAAGTCGCGCAGTTCTTGGGCGCGAACTCCAGGGTTAACTAAATATGCTGCGATAGCAGTGTCGAACTCAATTCCAGCTAAGGATTTCGTACGCGCAAGACTCTTGGCATCGTGGGCAATTTTCTTGATATCTGGATTAGTGGCCCAATCCCCCATTGTTGAGGCATGGACTAGAAAGACATCATCCGGTGAAAGGGCAACTGCATAGCGATGTAGTTTCTCATCGACAAGCAGGTATGTCAGCGCGATAGTTCCTTTGTGTGCTGCAATTTTTGCATCGGCCTCTTTAGGCGTTAACACTCCCTTACTCATCTCATCGGCAAAGAGCACTAACTCAGGCTCATCGCTAGTTGGACCACTCGCTTTCAACGCAATTGGCTTCATGCGCTCTTTCAGAGTTTTAAACTCTAAGACATCAAAGAGTGGATTAGTCTTTCTCTCATCGACTCCCGACCATGCAAGTGCATCGATAGATAGTTCTAGCGGAACATCAACTACTAGCTGGGTTAACTCACTGTTGAGTATTACATTATCGATTGAGTCTCGAAGTGACTGACCCGCTTTGCCTGCCAACTTATCGGAGTTCGCGATTAACTCTTTAAGGGAGCCATACTCGACAATCCATTTGGAAGCGGTCTTTTCACCTACACCCGGTACTGAAGGCAGATTATCACTGGGATCTCCACGCAAAGCTGCAAAATCTGGGTACTGCGACGGGGACATTCCATATTTTTCCGCCACCGCTGCAGGTGTCATTCTCGCTAGATCACTGACCCCTCTCTTTGGGTAGAGAACTGTCGTTTTTTCATTTACCAATTGAAATGAGTCACGATCACCAGTACAGATTAAGACCTCTGCGCCTTCGCTCTCCGCTCGCTTTGCGATTGTGGCTAAAATATCATCGGCCTCATATCCATCGATTTCAAAGGATGTAATACCAAAGGCGGTCACGAGTTCATGTAGATAGGACATTTGTGATCGGAATTCATCTGGAGTCTTTGCACGGTTTGCTTTGTACTC
>WLHG01000066.1 GCA_009702845.1 Actinomycetota bacterium | reverse complement strand
TTCAAGGATGCATTCCCTGGAGATATCAACGCTATTACTAACCTAGGTCGCGTCGTTGGAGCAGCATCATCTACTGGTGTTGCACAGCTTGCTGGTAAGACTCCTTACTCTATTACTTACGCTGAGGTTAACTACGCAACTGCAAATAGATTGAAGATTGCAAATGTAATTAACCCAGCTGGTTCATCTGTAGCCCCTGATTCAACCGGTGTAGGTGCATTCCTTGCATCTGCCACACAGGATGCAAATGGTTTCTTAACTTATGATTATGCAACGAAGGAAAAGGGTGCATACCCACTAGGCATCGTCTCCTACTTGCTTGCCGATACCTCTTATCCAGATAAGACAAAGGCAACTGCAGTTAAGGCTTTCGCTAACTATGTTTTGAGCACTAAGTGTTCAAAGGATGTTGGCGCAGCACTTGGTTTCAGCGTTATCGATGGTGACCTTCTTAAGAAGTCACTTGCTCAGGTAGCAAAGATCGGGTAACTCTCTTTCCGATACGAGGGAAATAAGCGCCCAACTGCAGCGATGCAGTTGGGCGCTTTCTCGTTCTCCCGATATATTTGGCACATGCAAATTAATTTTGAAAAAAAGTCGGAACTGCTTCTGGGTATCATTGCCGGTTTGCTAGTCATAATCATCGTGCTCGTAGTTGATAAAGTTGAGGACGATGAGAACATGGTTGAAACGCATTCAGCCGTGGCTTTAAATTAAGCTGTAGGTTTATCTTTTTCTAATAAATGGCTCCAGTTAACTCTGGTCAATAGTAAAACAGCGGCAATCATGGCAATTTGAAATATGACCGCCCATCCAGATGAGAACTGTTCGGTTATTAGATCAGCAATACCTTTGGCTTTTAGTTGCGATGCGCCAGCGACATAGAATGAGTATGTGACTATGCGCCCTGAAAAGAAGGCGATAGTGAGAGGAAGAATTTTGGCACCTATCAAGCCGGCTGCTTCAAAAAGCTGAGCTGAAGGAAGGGGGGAGATAACAAAGAAAGCGAGCATGGCGAATTTACGTGAAGATTTGCCTTCTAGCGCCGCCTTTGCACTTTGAAGATTTCGAAGTGATTTCCCCTTTAATCTAGATCCAACTAATGAAGTCAAACGAGCCAAGTTATATCTTCCCGTGCCGGCACAGATAGCTCCTACGATCACAATGAGCCATGGTGGTAAATCTGAATTTAATGCAAAGAAAACTAAAACCGTCCATGTTGGTGGCGCAAAGGCCGGGGCAAGGTTAAAAAGCAGTACGACAATAGCTAAATAGGCAAGTGAATCCATCGGTTACACCACAAATACCTGGGCGCTCTTTGGAATAATCGCTCTCCAACCGAGCTCATTGATTAAACGATTGCGCATAGCTAACTGTGAATCTGCCTCGCCATGGACAACAAATGCGGTTTTAGGCTTTGAAATCTGCTTAAGCCAAGCAATCAGTTCATCAGAGTCGGCGTGGACTGAGAAACTTTCTATTTTAACAATCTGTGCATGTACCGGGATCCATTCCCCATGGATCTTGACCTCTCTGGCACCCTCTTCGAGCAACCGCCCTCTAGTACCAGCGGCTTGAAATCCAACTAAAATGACGGTGTTAGCTGCGCCGGGCAAGAGGTTCTTTAAATGATGCACAACGCGACCTCCCGATGACATCCCACTTGCTGCAATAAGGATGCCCAAGCCTTCGATTTCTTTTAGAGATTTTGACTCCTCAGTCGTATTTAACTGCTTGAGGGCACCGGCATCGAACGGATCCTGATTTTCCCAGCGCTTGCTGACCCCAGGTCGAATCTCCGAACTGTTGCGCTCGATTGCATCTCTGTAGTGCTCAAGGGCTGCAATTGCCATGGGTGAATCGACATAGATTGGGACGGGAGGAATCTTCTTCTGGTCGATAAGGGCTCGGAGTGCCATCAAAATTACTTCAGTTCGGTCAACTGCAAATGCCGGAATCAAAATCTTTCCGCCCCTAGCAAGACCGGCATTAATCTCATCGGCAAAACTCTCTGTCGGTGTGTCATGTACGCGATCTCCGTATGTTGATTCGGTAACTACGACATCGATGCCAGATGCTGGGGGAGCATCTGGAATAGAGAGGAGTGGATGATTATCGCGCCCTAAATCACTTGTGAAAAGGATTTTCTTCCCTGCTGCATCCAAAACTATGAAACTAGATCCGAGGATATGCCCGGATGGGAAAAAGGTAACCGAAATATCCTGGCTTAATTGAACGGATTTTCTGAATTCATGTTCCTTGAAGAGCTCTAGCGTGGCGGCAACATCTTCAGAACCATACAAAGCTTTGGGATTTAGATGTTCAGAGTACTTTTTCTCAGCCGCATATTTCGCATCCATTTCTTGCAGGTGCGCTGAGTCCCTTAAAATTATTGTGGCCAATTCTTTGGTGTAATGAGTTGAATGAATCGGCTTTTTATAGCCCTGCCGAACTAATAAAGGTAGATACCCGCAATGGTCTAAGTGCGCGTGCGTTAAAACCACTGCATTAATAGTTGAAACATCAACAGGAAATGGCTCCCAGTTTTTCTTACGGATCTCTTTGGTCCCTTGAAACATTCCACAATCAACGAGAACTTTGCTTAAAGCAGTGGTTACTAAGAATCGACTACCTGTAACTGTTTCAGTAGCCCCGAGGAATGTAATTGTAACTTCACTCATAGTTTCAAGCCTATCCTTTACTTGATGAAGTAATCTATACCTATGTCTTCGCGTTATTTTAATAGGGGGCTACTACTCACGACGTTAATAGCCCTAGCGCTAGGTTTTTTCAGAGAAGAATTCTGGGCACTTGGTGCACTCTTGGGTTTATTTCCGGCCCTGTGGTGGGTAGTAAATGACATTCGCAATAAGTTAATTGGTTCTGATTTTCTTGCAGTGCTGTCTCTGCTCGCAACATTATTAACGCATGAATATTTTGCCGGTGCGGTGATTTCACTTATGTTAGCAAGTGGTCGTGTTTTAGAAAACTGGGCAGAGGGTCAGGCCGAGCGACAACTCAAATCTCTACTCGCCAGAATTCCACAGCGCTCTCGAAGGTTTTCACCTAGCGGTGTATTAGAAGATATCGAAGTGCGTGAGATCGGCGTTCAGGATCGATTGTTAGTTCGTGCCGGGGAAATTACCCCAGTTGATGGTGAGTTGTTAATCTCAGCCACTCTTGATGAGTCAGCATTAACTGGTGAAGCAATACCGATGACGCGGCATAAAGGCGAAATAATTCTCAGCGGGGTTGTTAACGCCGGGGATGCATTTGAATATCTGGCAACTAATACGGCCGAAGAAAGTACATATGCAGGAATCATTAAATTAGTTCAGTCGGCCCAGGCACGAACATCACCGGGTGTGCGTATTGCCAGTCAATGGGCATTGGCTTTTTTGCCAATAGCCCTTATCACCGCTGCTTTAGCTTGGGCGCTGACCGGGGATGTAAGCCGCGCGGTTGCTGTCTTAGTAGCAGCCACACCATGCCCACTAATTTTGGCCGTGCCAATTGCCGTTGTCTCGGGTCTATCTAAAGCAGCTAAACACGGTGCGGTAATTAAAGGTGGCGCGATTCTTGAAGCCCTTGCGCGTGCTGAGGTTGTTCTACTGGATAAAACCGGGACAGTTACACATGGTGGGCCACTGATCGATGAGATTGTAGTGTCCAGTGATTCAAATAAAGATGAGGTCTTGCAGTTGGCGGCATCGGTTGATCAATACAGCCAAAATATTGTGGCAAGGGGGCTTGTTATCTCTGCTAAAGAATTGAATTTGGAGTTGTTGGAAGTCACTGGAGTTAAAGAAGTTCCAGGCCATCATATTTCCGGAGTAATAAATGGCCATGAAATAACAGTAGGTCAGCTAACTCAAACTGCCCCTGATTGGCTAGCACTTACACACCCATTGGTTGTTGCCGTAACTCGAGATGGATTCTTAATCGGCGCAATTGGCTTAAGTGATCCGCTTCGCCCTGAATCTAAAGCCGTTATTGCACATTTGCGAAAAGTTGGTGTTAAGCGAATTGCTTTGGTCACGGGAGATAAAGATTCAACGGCTCAAGAGGTCGCAGCCTCTGTTGGAATTACCGAGATTTATTCACACGTAAGTGCACAGGACAAGTTAGATATCACTCAAAATTTGATGAGCACGTCTAAAGGAACGGTCATTGTTGTAGGCGATGGAATAAATGATGCACCTGCCTTGGCAATGGCACATGTGGGCGTTGCAATGGGTGCACGTGGTGCGACGGCCGCAAGTGAGGCCGCCGATCTCGTAATCGTTGAAGATTCAATTGTTCATTTAGTCGAAGCCATCGAGATCGCACAGGTTTCTAGGCGAAAGGCCATTCAGGCCGCTGCAATAGGTATGTCTCTTTCATTCCTTGTCATGCTCGCTGGCGCCGCGGGTCTCTCCACGGCCAGTGAAGGCGCACTTGCCCAAGAGTTCATAGATGTTGTTGCAATTCTCTGGGCATTGAGCGCCCTTTCCGATAAATAGCCCCTCCTACTCACCCCATATGGGGTGATAGAAAGTTGATAAACCTGTTGGGATGCCTCACCCTTGAGCCATGAATACAGAGCCAACTGCTATCCGAGGGGTGAGACTTCCTCGCGCGCACCCGCCGGCGATCTCGAATTCATTTCTCTCTCGAAAAGAATTATTCGCACTCTTTGAAGATCAAACTCCTGGGGCAACCCTTGTTGTGGCTCCCGCAGGCTACGGCAAGACGACGCTGGTCTCCGAGTGGGCACAATCAAGTGAGCGACCAACAATTTGGTACACGGCAGATATAAACGACTCATTCGAAGAATTTAAAGAGCACCTTGTCGATGGAATTGAAGAGTTCATTCCACACTGGAAATCATTAAGTACAAATTCAGATAATTCAAGGAAAGCAAGTTCAATTAAAGATTTAGTAAAAATAGTGGGTGCCTATCCTGGTCAAGTCAACTTTGTCATTGATTTTGGCCGCGGTGTGCATGAAGGAGTCTTGCCATTTCGCCAACTACTCATTGATGCAGTTCCCGCTAACGTACATATGGTTATCATCCGACGAAATACATTAGATACGAGCTTGTCTCGCTATGCCTCCTTAGGTAATTTAACGTTAATTACAAGTGAGGATTTAAAGTTTTCAGATTCAGAGGTTGCGGCAGTTGCGTTGATTAATAATGTGGATTTAGGTGCAAATGGAAATCTTGCAGAGTTAAACCTCTGCAATGGCTGGCCCGCAGCGGTGCAGCTAATGTGTAGAAATATTGGCAAAGGCAATGCCCATAGTAAATTTTTTGATGCAATAACGGCAAATGTAAATCCGTTAAACATTCTGGCCTTAGATGCTTATAATTCACTAACCGAGGATAGTCGTAGCAAAATTTTAAAGTTATCCTTAGTGGAAGAGTTTGACAATGAAATCGCTTCGCTTATATTAGGCGAACAGTATTCAGAATCTTTTCTAAATAAATTAGTGACCGATGGACTTTTCATCACTGCATCAGCAACATTGAACCGTACATTTAGATTTAATCCCCTCGTCTATGAGGCTTTAACTCAAATTCCTCAGAGTGACGTAAAGATCGCGAGGACGACCCATTCACTTTTGGCTGCACACTTCTTAGAGCGGAATAAACCATCTCAGGCATTGAACCATGCCTTTGCATCGGAAGACAGAGAGTTCTTTAAGGAGATGTTTAAGTCAAATCTTCGAGAAATGGCCGATATCGGACGGGGCGATCTACTTATAAAGTGGTCCCACTTTGCCGGTGAGGACTCAGAGCACGGAGAAATGATGCGCAAAACCATAAAAGTGATTGGCCATCTGGTGAATGCAGATTTCCTTAAGGCGGAGGCGATGGCCGTCGAACTTGAGTCACTTTCAAAGGCAAGCGGTGAGAGTTCATTTATTAATAAGTTGTGCGCGATGGTTCGATCACACGTTTACTTTGCT
>WLHG01000065.1 GCA_009702845.1 Actinomycetota bacterium | reverse complement strand
GGTGGTTGTGCCTGGGCACCTAAGTTCGCAAGATTGGCCGCTGCAATAACTGGCAAGAGTTTCTTCTGGGCACCACTGTATGCAAATGCGACCCTTCCATACTGACTCATGATTTCAATATCTGAAATACGCGCACTTCGAACTGGACCAATTCGCATAGGTATAACTGAGGAAAAAACCGCAGCTAAACGAGTTAAGCCACCTTCGACCTGTTCAATATAGACAACATCGGCATCCTCTAGTCCTATCTGAGGATGAGCGGCATTTGTATCATCGATCTTGACTACGAGAACTGGACCATTTGAACCATCTCGGCCACTTAATAGATTTTTCTCAATAGGTTTAGGTGTGACTGATTTAATAGTCGATGAGATGGTAGAGCAACTAGTGAGCAGTGAAATCACTAGGGATGCAAGTAATATTTTCTTATAGCGCATCGAACTCAAACTCATAAGTAACGGGCAATGGCGCAGTCCCCGCTAGGCGAAATAGACGAATCGCCAGTTTTTTTCTTACCTTTTGTGTCGAAGAAACGGCATCGGTATGAATCGCTATTGCGATTGCAATTTTGGCAGTAAGTGCACTTAACTCCTCAAGCAATATCTGTTCACCCTCGTTGGCATGGATCTTTCCATCTATCGTTAAAAGGCTAAGCGCCCCCGTCAATGACATCTCAGCGGCAGAACGCTCTTTTACGGTCGCCTCTCGCGCTTGATATGCCGAGGCTGTTAAGAGCAGGGATGAGGCTGGATCGGCGAAATCGCTGCGTGCTAGCTCTAATGCAATCGCTGCACGGCGCTGAAGTAGGCCATCTAGATTTGCCCAACTCGTTTCAACGCGGTGGTGGAGTCGATCCAGACGCGTTGCCAGAAATGACAAGTACCAGAGCGTAATGAGAATAATCAAGGCAACTGCCAATGTTGTTTTCACGGTTTACCGCCATCCTTTGATAGAAAACGGTTCCATGAACGGTTCTCCGAGGTGAGAGTTATCTTTTCGCCGCCAACCATGGCCATCTCATAGATCGAAAATATCTGATCTGCGACAACTTCCCAGTCAAAAATCTGGGCATGGGCCTTACCTTTGACTGAGAGTTCATTGCGTTTACTCTCATCGCGCAAAAGATCAATAACTATCTTTGCTAAATCCGTTGAATCCTCTGAGGTAAATAACGCTCCAAATTCGCCGCTCCCAAGAAGTGAATCAAATGCTGCAATATCACTTGCGACAACACATGCGCCTCCAGCGAGGGCTTCAGCTAAAATAATTCCGAATGACTCTCCCCCTGTATTAGGTGCAACATAGATTGCAACTGAAGACATAAAATCTGCTTTTTCGCTCTCACTAATTCTTCCTAAGAATTCAAAGCGGTGTCGAAGCTGAGGATCAATAGATTTCAAGACCTCTTGCGAATCCCCTGGACCGGCAACTAGAACTCTTACATCAGGTGCAAAACGCGCAATCATGGGAAGTGCATCGAGCAGAACTTGAAGACCTTTTCGCGGCTCTTCAAAGCGACCAATGAAGCCGATTGTGTTTCCAGACCATTTATCCTGCCGAACGCCATTTGCATATCGCTTGGCATAGATTCCATTCGGAATCACTACTGCATCGGTCTCTAAGTGATTTGTAAGAGTCAGACGCGCAGCCTCTGAGACTGCAATTCGAGCTGATAGTTTTTCAATCGCCGGTTCAAGGATTGGGCCAATGGCATAAATGACTTTTTGGTGCTTAGCCGCGGCGTGAAAGGTTCCAACCATCGGGCCTTCAGCGGCCCAGCAGGCAAGCAAAGAGATGGATGGAATCGCAGGTTCATGCAGATGCAAAATATCGAAATTACCAGATGCGATCCACTGACGTACTCGCGCAAAGGCAATTGGACCAAAGAGAACGCGGGCCACTGCACCGTTATATGGAATTGAAATCGGTTTTCCTGCATTGACAACATAGGGTGGCAGTACGCTCTCATCAATGACCGGTGCCAAAACCGATACATTGTGACCAGCTTCGATAAGAAACTCTGCTAAATCACGGACGTGATTTTGAACTCCACCAGGTGTGTCCCAACCATAAGGACAGACAATCCCAATCCTTAACTTTTCTGAAATCATTAACCGCGCTCCTTGAAATCTCCATCGACCCAAATGCGCTGCATCATGTGCCAATCTTGAGGATGGGCTGCGATTCCCTTAGCAAAGAGGTCGGCGCTACTCTGAATAATCGCAGCTATTTTCTCGCTCTCACTTCCATAAGTTGGCATTGGAACCTTTTCAAAATCGATATGTATTCCCGACTCAGTATATGAAACCATCGCATAAAGGAGTGGCGCTTGCGTTTTTAAGGCAAGAACCGCTGGGCCAGCTGGCATTCGTGCCGGTCCCCCAAAGAAATTCACATTAATTCCAGAGCGGGATAAATCCCTATCAGCGGCAAGGGCAACGACACATCCAGCCCTTAATCGCAGGGCCAATGTGGGGATCACTCGACCATCAAGAGGCAGCGCCTCCATTCCGAAAGCGGCACGATATGCCATGAACTTCTTAAAGAGAGCTTCAGGTTTTAGGTGCTCTGCAACGGTTACCAGGCGTGCACCTTTTCCGCAGAAATAAGCTGCTGCGTGATCGTAATTTCCAACGTGTGGCAATGTGACAATGGCGCCCGTGCCTGCGGTGATCGCATCGAGAAGTAAATACTCATTCGTAGTAGTAACGGTATTTTGAATGCGCTCTAGCGACCAATCAGGAAGTCTGAAAGTATCGCACCAGTATCTAATTGCGGAGCGCATTCCTCGGTAGACCAGTAAATCTAAATCAAGAGAGGTAATCGATGGCTGTGTTCGAGCCAGATTTGAGCGCAAGCGTTGAACACTGGCACCATTTCTCTTAGTTAAGAGATCTGAGATTTTATAGGCTGTTCTGTAAACAAAGTTTTCAGGTAGCCAGCGCAGTAAACGCCAGGCAGCAAAATAACCCCATGAGGTGACTCTCTCCATCATTTATTGTGATGACCTCTAATAATCATCAACCGTTGCGTAACGGTGATGATGCCCAATATCGCAAGTAGCCACATTCCAATAGTTAAGGCATAAGGAAGGCCGAGACCATCCAATGCGATCGCCGATAAGGAAATAACTAAACGCTCTGTCCGCTCGGCAATTCCACCTGAACATGCAATCCCGAATATCTCGGCCTTTGCGCGAATGTAAGGCACAAGTATCCCAGTCACTGAAGCTACAACTACGACGATGGCGAGTTGATCTTCACTATCAATGAGGAATATCAGTAGACCAATTAATACGGCGGAGTCAGTTATCCGGTCAATCGTGGAATCGAGAAACCCTCCCCATCGACTTGCACCAGCGTGAGAAATGCGCGCCATCGTTCCATCGAAGAGATCGCTAAGGGCAAAGAAGGAGATAACGGCAGTACCGAGAAAGAAATCTCCACGCGGGTAGAAATAGAGAGAGGAAGCTACGACTCCGATAGCACCTACCCATGTGACGGCATTTGGCGTAATTCCCAGGCGCACGGCAAAGGCGGCTACGGGTGTTATGAATCTCGTAACGGCGGGTTTCACAATGCGACTAATCATCACCACCCATCGTAGGCTGAGCAGGTGAATTCCACCGCATCCACGCTCTCTATCGCCGTCTATGGCCATGAGAGCGCACATCCAGAGGCCGTAGCAAAAGCCTTTCATGGCCATACATCACTCGCCGCCGAGGCCCAATCTGACTGTGCGATCTTTGTCGTAAATCCATCTACTGGAATTGATCAAAGAACAATCGATATCTGGCGTGCCATAGATGAGCTGCAAACACCACGCATCGTCGTGGTGACGCAGTTAGAGAATCTAGAGGCCGATTTTGATGATGCAGTCATGCTCGCAAATAGAGTCTTTGATCATATGGCAACACCATTTTTAGTATTACATGATGATTTAGGGTTACCGTGCGCTTTGATTTCTCTTAAGACAATGCGGATTGTGGACTACAGCACAACGCCTCCACAAGATATTGCATGTGAGCCAGAGCATGAGCTTCTAGTTCAAGAGTTTCGAGACGAATACATGGAGCTAACCACTTCACTTGGTAGTAGTGCATTTGCCGCTGGAATGTTATTTCCAGCTATCCCCTTATGGATTGAAAAGGGAATTGGCGTAGATATTGTTAAGAACTACCTGTCGCAACTTAACAACTAACTACCAGGCAGCTGCAATCTCATCTCGAGTCAACATCAATAACTGCGGAATAACTTTCGTGCGCCCAATGATCGGCATGAAATTTGCATCACCACTCCAGCGAGGCACTAAATGTTGGTGAATATGGTCTGCGACACCAGCGCCAGAAATTGCACCTTGATTCATTCCTAAGTTAAAACCCTCAGGTGCTGAAACCTTGCGGATTGTCATCATCGCATGAGCGGTCAATGCCGTGATTTCATTGCGCTCTTCGGTAGTTAAATCCGTTAAATCTGCAACGTGTCGATAGGCGCAGACAAGTAAGTGTCCCGGGTTGTAGGGGTACAAATTCATTACAACATATGCATGAAGGCCCCGATGAACGATTAATCCTTCTGCATCACTTAACTGCGGGATGCGACAGAAAGGACATTCAATGTCATTGCCCTCAAGTGGTCGGTTTTCGCCACGAAGATAATCAAGACGATGCGGCGCCCACAATCGCGCCCAACCATCTGGAAATCCAGCGCCATCAATGCTCATCGTTAGACCTGTGTGCGTTCGAGGACGCTCTTTTTAATCTCAGCGATGGCATCGGCGATGGGGACGCCATTTTTCTGCTCACCATCTCTATAGCGAAATGAGACTGCCCCGGCCGCTTGATCCTCAGCTCCAGCAATGACCATAAATGGAATCTTCTGCATCTGAGCATTGCGAACCTTTTTCTGCATGCGATCATCGGAGCTATCGAGCTCTGTTCTGATTCCAGCTTTGCGCATCTGGCCCATGACATCGGCTAGGTAGTCGGCAAACTCTTCGGCAACTGGAATTCCAATTGCTTGGACAGGGGCCAGCCATGGTGGGAATGCACCTGCATAGTGCTCGGTTAACACTCCGAAGAAACGTTCGATCGAACCAAAGAGTGCACGGTGAATCATTACTGGGCGCTGGCGTGAACCATCGGCTGCGGCGTATTCAAGTTCGAAGCGCTGCGGAAGTTGAAAATCAACTTGAATCGTGGACATCTGCCAGGTGCGGCCAATGGCATCTTTAGCCTGCACTGAGATTTTAGGTCCGTAAAAAGCCGCGCCACCCTCATCTAATACAAGTTCAAGTTTCTGCGCCTCTGCCGCTTTTCTAAGCGCCTGTGTCGCCTCTTCCCAATCACTATCTTCTCCGACAGATTTCTCTGGGTTGCGAGTGGATAGTTCAAGATAGAAATCATTGAGGCCATAATCGCGAAGTAAGTTCAATACGAAAGTCAGAAGTGAATCGAGCTCGCCCACCATCTGATCTTTTGTACAGTAAATATGCGCATCATCTTGAGTGAAGCCACGAGCACGCGTGATTCCATGCAGTACGCCGGATTTTTCATATCTATAGACGGTACCGAATTCGAACAAGCGCAATGGAAGTTCGCGATATGAACGCCCGCGTGATTTATAAATAAGATTGTGGAAAGGGCAGTTCATGGGCTTCATGTAATACTTTTGCCCAGCGCGCTTAATCGTTCCGTCGGCGTGAAACTCTTCATCCAAAATCATTGGTGGATACATTCCTTCTGCATACCACTGCAAGTGGCCCGAAGTTTCAAAGAGAGCGGCCTTCGTTAAATGCGGTGAATAGACAAATTCATAATTCTCTTCTTCATGGCGTGTCCGCGAGTAATCCTCCATCGCCCGGCGAACAATTCCACCTTTAGGGTGAAATACCGCTAATCCCGAACCAATCTCCTCTGGAAATGAAAAGAGATCGAGTTCCGTTCCAAGACGACGGTGATCACGCTTTTCAGCCTGGGCAAGAAGTTCGAGATAGGCATTGAGTTCATCCTGGCTCGGCCAGGCCGTACCGTAAATGCGTTGCAGCATTGGATTCTTTTCAGAGCCGCGCCAATAGGCAGCCGCTGTGCG
>WLHG01000064.1 GCA_009702845.1 Actinomycetota bacterium | reverse complement strand
TTGAATCATTCTCGCATGAGTAAAACTATTTTCTTGACTCAAACCACCCTTTGACCTTGGCGGCAAATGGATCTGCAATTGAGTTTGCGCCAAGCAATTGAGCGGCAATATCCCTTAAGTGTTTTGCCAATGCGGGGATTACGAGGAAATCGAGCAGGATGAAGAAGAAACAAAGAGCTACCGTCCAGCCCGAGGAATAGAACCAGGTTAATTGATCAGGAATTGTAAGTGCACTCGATTGGAAACCATCAATTGTGAGCTTCAACTTCTCAGAGTCAAGAAGAAATGAGAATCTCCCTGAAACATCGTCGCCATTGATACTAAATATCCAGCTCCAGTTTGAAGGCGTGATGACGCCTGCGGCAAAAAAAAGTACAACAACTGATGCCCAGAAGAGACCAAGGATTATGACACCAAGGGATGAAAAGAAGATCGCAACAAAAACATAAGCAACCACAAACCACGCATTAACTGAACTCAACCGCTCTTTGATACCTTCCCAACTCCAAAAGGCTGCGCGATACCAAGGGCGCTCCCTTTGAACTATTTCAGTATTCATAATCTTATTTGTTCGGCGAATTTCAAATGCTGCAAATGGTTCGGCAACTGAGAGGAGAAGAAGCAGGAGCAACACGGTAAAGGGGAGAAACCCTCCATCGAAAATCGTCCATCGAACGAATTCGAATGCTAAGAGCGCAATTGGAAAAGTCGTTACAAGAAATAGCCTGTCGTGAAACGCCTTCTTAATCATGAGAATCTCCTGCGCTACTGTGGTTATTAGATATATAGCAATTCTTCTCCGGCAAGAGAGGTTTTTACATCGCTATATAAAGGGTTAGCCCTCAATTTCTAGCCACCATTGCCTGCGCACTTGTTACGCGGAACGGATTCTCACAATGCGCGATAAAAGGCAAATGTAATGATGGCCGCGGGAATCACATTCCAGCGCTCGAGTGGACTACGTGAAATCGCATTGAGAAGAATGCCGATGACACCCGCATACACGAATGCTTTAACTAGCCAGCGAGGTTTGATAATTGTGCCCGATGAGAGGCGGGTGTAAATAATCACTTGGTAAAGTATGAGTGCGAAATTTAAAATATAAATGATTCGAATATAGGTTGGGAAAACATCAAACTGGCCACCTGCTGCACGATCGAGGGCATACGAAGCACCCAGCATTACTCCACCAACCAGATAGAGATTCCACGCAAAAGAGGCAAATAATGCGGTTACAAATATTTTGTTCTTCATAAATCTATTCTCCTACGAACATTGGTTGCGCACCAGTCACCCGAAGCAACTCAGCAAATGATGTTGGGTATACCGAGTGCGGGTGACCAGCTGCCGCCCACGCAACTTCATGTTCATTGAGGGCTTCATCGATCAGAGTGATCTCTGGGGGGTTAATCCATCCCACTGGGCTTACACCGCCGATTGAAAAACCTGAAGCATCCTTAACGAAATCAGCGTCGGCGCGGTGGAGTTTTTCAACGCCTAAGTTCTTAGCAACAAGTTCGGTATCAACGCGATGGCGACCACTAGTTATAACTAGAAGTGGATTACCGCTAGGGAGTTTAAAGACAATTGACGATGCAACTTGTCCAACTTGAATTCCCAAAGCATTTGCTGCGTCTAAGGCTGTACGGGCAGAGTCAGATAAGACAGTAATTTCTCCCGCACATCCAAACTCTTTGAGAAGTGCAGTTACACGAATAACCGACGGGTTAGCCAGAACTGCCTCCACTAGTTAAGCAACACGGCTTTCTAGTTTGAGCGCTGACATAAATGCATCGACTACCTCTTGCTTGCTCCAAGGCTTAGGGGCTTGGGTGATAAAGAAGTCTTTAAGCGCAATTTCTGCTAACTCATCGATATCACCTTCGACAAAACCAAGGGAAGAGAGAACAGGGAACTGGAGCTCTGCCAGTATCTTTCGAACTGCATTGACGCAACGAGATCCATCCTTAGTGCCATCCTGCGGCACTCCCATTGCATCGGCGACGCGCTCCATTTTCTCTGGAACGATTTTCGCTTCGCGTGTGAGTGTTTCAACTAGGACTAAACCAATTGTTAATCCATGTGGAACATGCTTGAGTCCGCCGATGGCCTGGCCAAGTGAGTGCTCGGCTGTACAGTCTGAGATATTCATAGTTAATCCAGCCATCATGCTGCCGGCAGCCATTCCAGCTCGCGCAGATTTGTCATTGCCATCTTTAAAAGCTGCAACCAATGCAGGCGTCATCATGTGCACGGCCTCATAACCAATCGCATCACCGATTGGGGTGCTGCATTTGGCGATAATTCCAGCGATAGCCTGAGCTAGTGCATCGATTCCGGTGTTAGCAGTCATCGATGGTGGCATTGAGTAAGTCAGTACTGGGTCAACAAGTGCAACTTGTGCACGTAGATTGCCATTTGCAATACCGGCTTTGCGACCAGCCTCGGGATCAGAGATAACCGAGCCACCAGATACTTCAGAGCCAGTACCTGCCGAAGTAGGAAGTGCAATAAGGGGAAGTGTTGGTGCTGGATAGACGGGTGCCTTGGATTGGAACTCGCGGAATGTGCAGTTGAGCTGTGCGCACAAGCGAGCGGCCTTTGCAGTATCGATTACAGATCCGCCGCCAAGGGCTACAACAACATCTGAACCTGCAGCTTTAAGGGCTGCAATTGAATCATCAACCATTTGAATTGTTGGCTCACCTGCGGGCTTTTCAAAGAGTGTGACGGTAATGCCTGAAGCTGCATTCATCTGGTCAATAAGTTTTGCTGCTGCAGGATTAAACTTTTCAATATCTTTATCAACCATCAAGAAGACTTTGCTCGCCCCAAGCTCTGCGACAACTGCCGGCAAAGTCTCTGCCACACCTTCTCCGAAGCGAACTTTAACTGGAAGGTGATTATTAAATGCGGTGATGTTGTCCACGGTAGCTCCTTGATGGGTGTTTGTGTGTTTAATTCAATATTTGGATTCTATATCCCTCAGTGCTCATTGCAGTAATGGACCACACCAGCATCATTTAATCGCTCAATCATCGCCTCAAATGCTGGGATGAAAGCTGGATCCTTTATCTCCTCTTTCCAGCGTCCGCTACTTGCCGATTCAGATCTCATGTTGTGAGCAAAAAAGGCTGCCATTTCAGGAGAGTTATCTAAGGAGAGGAACGCGAGCAGGCGCGCATACGTTGCATCCCTGTCGTAGACAGCGAGCTCTTCGAGGGCGATAGTAATCTGTTGATGAGGGGCGATTTTAGAAAGAGATTGGTGGCCCGCAGTAATCCGTCTTTCAAACCATTCGATTCCTTCTAGAGGCGTATTTGGTCCCCAGTTCTTAGTCAAAAGTGAGGCGATGGTATCTCTTGGATCGCGAATCATATTTATAAATCGGGCATTGGGGCTGAGTTCAATTAGGCGATGCGCATTTGCAATGTTCATCGGAGTAGTTTCAATCCAGAGTTTCTCACCTTGGTTGTTATTTTGGTTTTCAATGACTCTGGTAAGAAATTCAGAGGCGGCTAGCTTTTTATTACGAAAAAAGTCTTTCTTGAACTCTTCAAAGATTTCATTGAAAACCTCTTGAGTTATTCCAGACACCAACCCACGACCTGCTGGGGGAGGGCTATCGATATCCCACCATCGGTTGTTGATTTTCTCAGTAAAAAGGGCCAAATCTTTAACACTCTTCTCCGTATCAAGCATTCGGCGCTTACGTCGCGTTCTTAGACTATAAAAGGGAATAGGAGCCTGTACTTTTTGTGGCGCAAACTGTGATCCCAAGGTAATGTCCAAGAGCCCACCAGTATTAGTAACAAACTTCAACTCTATCGGCAGGCTTGAGCGGACATCAGGATGCCGATCAAGTAAATCCGCAACGATAGTTGTTCCGCTTCTACCTGTTCCCCCACTAAAGATAAGCGTGGTCTTCATCAACTGCCCAAAACTCGGATTGCATTAAATATAATGATTGCAATCGCCACACATATTCCTAAGGGTCTTCTTGGGAGTCGACCGACTAATCTGGCGGCAAGTGGTGCCATAATCGTTCCGCCTAAGGCCAAACCGCCAACAACCTGCCAATCAATATCTATGCGAGAGATATTGAGTAAGAAACCTAAGCTTGCAGCTACCGCCACAATAAACTCTGCGGCACTAACAGTTCCGATTACTTTTCGAGGCTCGGTCTTAGTTGTTGCAAGTAGCGTCGGCGTCACGATTGGACCCCAACCACCACCTCCTGATGCATCAACGAACCCGCCCGTAAAGCCAAGGTAGGAGAGAAAATTTGGATTCTTAACTTCTACGAGGTTAGTGTTCTCAGTTGATTGAAAAATATTTCGGTAAAGTAGTAAGAAGCCAAGAAATAATAAAAGTGTTGAGATAAAGACTCGGCCTGCTGAGATGTCTATAAAGGAAAGGAAAGTTGCACCAAGAATCGCACCAACCCCACCGGGTATTGCTAGACGTATTAAGATTTTTTTATCAATATTCTCGGCATGCCAATGCGATGCCCCGGAAGCAAGTGTTGTTCCAATCTCGGCAATGTGCACTGCCACTGATGCAACCGATGCGCTGGCGCCAAGTGTGAGCAGAAGAGTTGAGCTAGTCAGGCCGAACCCCATGCCTAATGAACCATCGATTAATTGCGCAATGGATCCTGCAATAGCGAAGAACCACCAATTCATAAAATCACCTTAAGCAGTGTCGTTACATTTTCTGCGACCGGCAAAGTGCCATCGAGAATTAGGTCAGGGTGAACTGGATTTTCATATTCTTGGCCAAGCCCGGTCATATTTGGAATATCTCCTTTTGCCGCTTTTTTATACAAACCCTTAGGGTCGCGTGACTGACAGATTTCGATAGGTGTATCAACCCACACTTGAGTAAATTCATGCTCTTCAAAGAGGGAACGCGCCTGTTCTCTATCGCCTTCGAAAGGGCTTACGAGCGCAACAATTACATATAACCCAGCATCAACCATCAATTTAGCCACTTCAGAGGTGCGACGTACATTTTCTGCACGCTCTTGCGTGGTAAATCCTAAATCCTTATTGATGCCTTGTCGCAAGTTGTCGCCATCTAGAACATACGAGTGGATTCCAAGGTCAAACAGTTTCCGTTCAAGCTCATTTGCAATCGTAGATTTTCCGGAGCCAGAAAGGCCTGTGAGCCAAAGGACTCCAGGTTTCTGACTTTTCATGCCCGCGCGCTCTGTCTTTCCAATGTCATAGTGTTGATGAGTGATGTTGCTACCGCGTCTTAGAACAATTTCAACCATGCCGGCAGCTACCGTTTGATTTGTGCCACGATCAACCAGAATGAAATTTCCAAATTCGCGAGATTGACTGTATGGCAATAACGCTAATGCTGAGTCTGTAGCTATCTCAACACTTCCAATTTCATTCATCGCTAGGGTTGAGGCCGAAAGTTCTTCGCCCGAATTAACATCAAGTTTATGGCGCAACTTTGTCACCATTGCCGGAATGGATGTAGATCCAGAAATCAAAATATAAGAGCGACTATGGATGAGTGGCTTTTCGTCTAACCACACGAGATTTGCTAAGTATCTATCACTTGAAACAATCTCTTCGTCGGCCATTGTAATAATATCTCCGCGAGCTGCATCTACTTCAGGATCGAGTACAAGAGTTATCGCAGCCGAACCTTTTGCCCCTTCGAGATCACCATCGAGGCTCACAATTCTAGAAATCTTGGCAGTAGCTGAGCCTGGAAAAACCTTGATTTCATCCCCTACATTTATTGAACCACCATGCACGGTTCCGGTAACTCCACGGAAATTTTCGGCCCTGGAAATACTTTGAATCTGCAAGCGCATTCCTTGAATAAGATGTTCGCGCGGGACCCATCCTTGTATAACTTCTATGAGTGTCGGCCCGGTATACCAGTCCATGGATTGACTTCTAATAACAACATTATCACCAGCCAGTGCGCTCAACGGAATAATTGTTGTATTACTGATTTTGAGACGATTGGAAGCAATCGATATTTGTGCAGCGATCGAATCAAAAACTGCTTGCGAATAATCCATTGCATCAAGTTTATTTATCGCAATTATTACGTTCTGGATTCCCATGAGAGAGCAAATTGTTAAGTGCCGTAAAGTTTGAGTGCGCAGGCCTTTGCTTGCATCGATTA
>WLHG01000063.1 GCA_009702845.1 Actinomycetota bacterium | reverse complement strand
TTTGATCCCCTTGTGCGAAAGAACGCAGGTTTTAATATTTCAAAGCTTGGGGTTGAAGTTTCAGAATATTATCCAGATTTCTATGGGTCGATGACGGATTTAGTGAACGCAGGTGATGTATCTGATCGCATTATGGTGAAGTGGCATGTATCGGCAGACGTTCCACCATCATCACGTGCCACTTCTGACTTACCCCACGGCGCAATCAGTATTGCCATCCCTGAAGATATTGTTGCGTTAAGGGCTAGAAGCGCTGAAGAGGCGATGGTTGAACGCTTACGCGTGAGGGCCGAATTCCTTTCAGCATTTGAGAACGGTTACAAAGTCGTCGGCTTTTCAAATGTTGATGGCTACATTCTTACAAAGGAGAGTAAGTGAAGATTGTCGAGTATGAACTTCGGAGAATTCATCTGCCGCTAGTAAGACCATTTAGAACTTCATTCGGCTCCCAATCCGATCGCGAAGTATTGATTGTGAAGGTTACGACTGAAGATGCTGTAATCGGCTGGGCAGAGTGCGTCGCTATGTCTTCGCCTCTATATTCACCTGAATATATTTCAGGGTGTTTAGAGACTATGCGAGAGTTCTTGATACCTGCACTAAACAGAGCAACTGATGTTTCCGCCCGTACTGTTTCCGAGCTCTTAAAGCCTTACCTAGGTGCCCAAATGGCCAAAGCAGCCCTAGAAACCGCGATTCTGGATGCAGAATTAAAAATCGCTGGCATTTCCCTTGCGACATATCTTGGTGCCAATAAATCCAAAGTTCCATGTGGGGTTTCAGTCGGAATAGCACCTTCAATTGAGGCTTTAGTAGATGAAGTCACTTCTTATGTTGAGGCTGGATATAAGAGAATTAAACTTAAAATTGAACCTGGCTGGGATATTGAACCGGTAAGAAAAATTCGTGCGCTCTTTCCCGATAAGCCATTGCAAGTGGATGCGAATCAAGCGTACTCAAGAAGTGATTCGAAACATCTCAAGCAGTTGGATGAGTTTAATCTGCTACTAATCGAACAGCCCTTAGATGAGCATGACATCCTTGGCCACGCACAGTTGGCAAGGATTATGACGACACCGGTTTGCTTAGATGAGTCGATTATCTCCTTGTCCTCTGCCCAGGATGCACTTGAGTTAGAGGCAACGTCAGTAATAAATATCAAACCAGGACGAGTTGGCGGATACTTGGAGTCGGTTAAAATTCATAACTACTGTTTGGAGAGATCGATTCCAGTATGGTGTGGCGGAATGTTAGAGACAGGTATCGGTCGTGCAGCCAATCTTGCGCTAGCCGCTCTTCCTGGATTTACTTTACCTGGTGACACATCTGCATCATCTAGATTCTTCAAGCAGGATATTACGACGCCCTTTGAAATGGTTGATGGATATCTAGATGTACCCAATGGGGTTGGAATCGGAGTTGTCCCAGATATGGAGTTTCTGAATTCAATAACGAGATCTGTGGAAATAATCAGTAACAAATAGAGTTGGCACTGGGATTTTCCTTTTTATCCCATCACAGTTCCTGAATTGTCAGCGTTAAATAGGCGCTTTCGCGAGAAGGTACCCATGTTGATCTCGTTGCCTGTATGCGCAGCGCGCACTCGCACGGGATCGGCATCGTGATCTCTGCCTGCGCTGACTGCATCGATTAACTCTGTCATCAACTTCCCAACCATCGGAGCGTTCTTAAACTGGTTGCCGCTCGTACCTATGGCTACGTAAAACCCATCGAGGCCGGTCCGATCATAAATAGGTGTCCAATCAGAGGCAACGTCATATATGCCAGCAATGCCAGATGGTGAGTTTGGAATCTTTAGGGCAGGAAACCTACGTGCTGCTCGAGTAACTTGAGCCTCGAAGAGCTCTTTAGTTCTATTGAGATTTACCGCCTCAACATCATCGACCCAGTCAAGGCGATCACACTCAGGCTCGGTGCCACCAATAAGTGTTGCTCCAGCTGGAGTAGATCTCATATAGGTACCTAGGTCTAGGTCTCCAATAATTGGTCCTGGAATTAAATTCATCGGAGTATTTATTTGATGAACTTCCTGACGCATCGGCCTAACAGAGATTGTGAAATCTCCCCCAACACCGGCAAGTTTGTTAATCTGATTGGACCAAGGTCCTCCAGCATTGACTACGACATCTGCCAAAATCTTTTCGGAGCCATCTATCTCTATGCCTATAACTCGATTCCCTTGATGGAGAATCGCCGTTACTTTACTTTTGAAGCGAAACGTAACACCAGTATTAACTGCCGCTTGCGCTAAATTCTGTGTCGCCAGTAATGGATCATCGATATAGCCTCCGTTAGGGGTATAGATCGCGCCCAGTGAATCTTTGGCATCTTCCCAAAATGCTTCATCAGATAATGCTTTGGGTGGCCAGTATTTACCAACATCGATTCCATTTACATTCTTTGACAAATCTAATGAATTCCAAACTTTGTATGGGATTCCGACCTTTTCAAATAACTGCGATGTTTTTTCTCCTGAAATCACGGGAGCATCCAACATAACAACACCCACATCAATCATCTGTGAATAGCGCTCTTGTTCTTTGCCAAGATGCTCGGGCCAGTTTTTCCAACAGTGAAATGATTCCCACGCAAGGGCTACTGAATCATAAGTAGAGTAATTAAATCGAACGACGGCACTCGAGGCGCTTGTTGAGCCCTGTCCTGGACCTTGTGCTTTATCAATAGCAATAACGTCATAGCCCTTGGCCGCCATTTCAAAGGCGATTGAGCAGCCAATTACTCCGGCACCGATAACGATTGCTTTGGCCACTCCGTAACTCTAACGGCTATGCACCCCGGCCTGAATATCTACCCTCATGTACTTCCACTCATTAATCGCTCGGGTAACCCGCCAGGGTTTTACGGCTTGCGCAGATAACCTCAATAAATAGCACACTTGCTAGTTCCTAATTCGGGCTCCATTAATGCGAAGTTCGGCAATATTGGCTGCACCGGAGAGTGCCATTCCGTTTTCAAACTCTCTACGCATGATTTCAATTACTTGCTCTACACCGGCTTCACCATTAGCCATGGCTCCATACAGATAGGCACGACCGATGAATACTGCTTTAGCACCCAGTGCAATTGCACCCAGTGCATCAAGTCCGGACATGATTCCGCCATCGATATAAACTTCAACTTCATTTCCCACGGCTTTAACAACTTCGGGAAGGATTTCTAGTGGAATCTGGCCGCGATCAAATTGGCGACCACCGTGATTGGAGAGAATAATTCCTTGAACGCCTAGCTTTGCCACGGCTTTTGCGTCCTCGACATTTTGAATTCCCTTAATAATAATTGGGCCTTTCCAAACTGAACGCAGCCAATCTATATCTTCCACGGTTGTTGATGGATCAAAGATTAATGCAGCAAGTTGTGAAAGTGGCTTATCCCAACCTCTGAAGGCTGCGAACTCTAATTTTCCAGTGGTAAATAAATTGAGCCACCAAATTGGTTTGCGCGCAATTGCCAAGACGGTATTGATTCTAATTTTAGGTGGCACTGTAAGACCATTTCGATTATCTCTATATCGCAGACCTGTGGCAGCTGTATCAACTGTTAAAACTAGGGCCTCAAATCCATTGTCCTCTGCCTGCTTAATCACAGCCAAGCTATCGCTTCGATTCTTCATGATATAAACTTGAAACCAACGTCTAGAATCTGGAACAGCCACCGCAAGCTCTTCTGGTGAAGTTGTCCCCATGGTTGAAAGTGCATAAATTAAATTGTTTTTGCTGGCTACGTTTGCAACTGCTGGCTCACCAACATGGTGCATTAAGCGGGTATATCCGGTTGGGGCAAAGCAGATTGGGATATCTACAACTTTGCCTAAGATCTTTTCGCTGGTATCTACCTTCGATACATCGCGCAAGACGCGTGTATTAAATTCGATTTTGGAATATGCCTCACGGCTTCTGGAATATGCGATCTCATCAACTGCTCCACCCTCAACATAATCAAAGACAACTTTTGGGGTGCGCTTTCTTGCAATTTTGGCTAAGTCGTTAATGGTTTGTGCTCGGAGTAACTGTCCTTTGTAGGGTTTAAGCGATGGAATGGTCCAATCGATTAACGACCAAAAATATGGGAGGCTCGGGAATTTACGAGAGCTCTTAATCATGAGAATAAGTTACCCTACAATAGCGCCCGAAAGAATAAGTAATTTCTAGAAATCCGCATAGTGATAGAGGGTCTTATAATTGGCTGATTCAAATTACGAATTACCGTTAATTGATGAGTAAAACTCGTCTTGGTTTTATTTACGGCCTTTCTTCTTACACGCTTTGGGGTTTATTTCCGCTCTATTGGCCGCTATTAAAACCAGCAACGCCTTTGGAAATGGTTTCACATCGTTCAGTATGGTCGTTTGTCTTTTGTGTAATTGCACTTTCTATCGGAAATCAACTGAAATCCACTTTTGCTTTGATGCTTGCCCCTGGAAATTTCTGGAAATTTACCTTGGCGGCAGTCTTTATGTCAGGAAATTCGCTTTCATATATCTGGGCTGTGAATAACGAACAGGTTGTTGAAGCTTCACTCGGTCATTACATGCAGCCGATTCTCTTAGTTCTTATGGGAATCTTGGCATTCAAAGAAGAGATGCGAAAGATTCAATGGATAGCTTTTATTGTTGCAATAGTTGGCGTAATAATTCTAACTCTTGACTATGGACGTCCACCATGGATCTCATTTTCACTTGCAATTTCATGGAGCTGTTACAGCTTTGTAAAGAAGAAGATCAATTTGGGTGCGCTTCAGGGGCTTGCGATTGAAACCTTAATATCTTCCGTCTTCTATGGTAGCTATTTGATTTGGATTGGTCAGCGGGGCGATGGTCAATTTGGTCATGGTGTTAGCTCAACCGCTCTTTTGATTGGTGCAGGCGTAGTAACTGCAATTCCGCTGCTTCTCTTCAATGGTGCAACGACCAGGATTCCGTTTACGATGATGGGTTTAATGCAATATTTAACCCCAACAATGGCATTTATGATCGCAGTCTTCGTGCGTCATGAGCCAATGCCGACAGCAAGATGGGTTGGCTTTGTATTTATTTGGATAGCGCTGATAACTCTCGGCTATGACTTAATCAAGTCAGGAAGTACGCGAGATAACAGATTGGTTCAGCCCGACTAAGGGCACATAGTGACAAAGACATATAGTGAGTATTTTGCCTCCGCTATACCCGCTTCCTCATTTCTTGGTACAGTAAAACTAATGTGAATGCTTGGTCCAAATAAGTGAACTGCTAACCGGAGATATATGCCAAGTGATTTTAAAGAAGTTAAATTATTTGGGGCGCCGCGATGTGCCTTGGGTGAAAGTCCAAGATGGGCAGAAGGCCACTGGTGGTGGGTAGATGCTGAACAGGGCGTTGTGTATTGGAGACCAGGCGGTTCGATTGATGAACTGGATAATTTACCTATAAGCAAAAAAGAATTCAATGTTAGAACCTCATTGGTTCAGCCTATTGGTGACTCTCGTGTTGTTGTCGCAGTGGAGAACACTCTGAGATACTTTGAATCTGAATCAAATGCTTTACACGAAATATCCAAATCAATAGAAATTCCAATGCCACCGAACTGGCTACTTAATGACGGTATCGCCGATATTGCCGGAAATATTTGGATTGGAACAGTCTCGCCAGATCGCGCGAAAGGCACTGGGGCACTTTTGCGAATTAACAAGAGTGGAGATATCAAGCAGGCACTACCCCGCTTCTCTCTAACAAATGGAATGGCATGGGATCATGAAAGAGAGCAGCTTTATCATGTTGACTCCTACGAGCGAATAGTCTGGCAACATCAGGTAAATGTTTTAACCGGCGATATCTCAAACTCAAGGATATTTATTCAATTGCCGCCCGATGATGGTTTCCCTGATGGAATTTCTCTAGATTCCGCGGGGAGGATTTCGTTAGCAATTTATAGTAAATCTGTAGTTAGGTTCTACGATTTAGGGGGCGGTTTTTTAAATGAGTTGTCTATTCCTGCCGAACAAGTAACAAGCGTGGCAATTGGCGGCTTGAATGAGTCCCAGTTGCTCATTACGACAGCGCAAGAAGGTTTTACAAAAGCACAGTCCGAAGAATTTCCACTGGCTGGACAATTATTCATTTCCCAGTCTTAAACTCCTTGCCATAATGTAAACAATCGAAATAGGCTTTTACTCATGACTTCGCTCCTTCCGACCATCGAATATGTAAAGGGAAAAGTCGATGGACCAACTATCGCAATTCTTGGAGGAGTTCATGGAGATGAATTCGAAGGAGTATT
>WLHG01000062.1 GCA_009702845.1 Actinomycetota bacterium | reverse complement strand
GCTTTTGCCTATCTTTTGGCCGTTGATTTTGGATTTAGCCGTGCAGGTGCACCATCACTGATTACCGCGGTACTAGTCGGAATCTGCATAGGGTTCTTGCCGCATAACGTGCATCCCGCACGAATATTTATGGGCGATAGCGGCTCAATGTTGCTCGGACTTTTATTGGCATCGGCTGCAATTACTTTAACTGGCCAAGTTGACCCCAATGCAATCTCTGCCGAATCAGCAGGACCGACACTTTTGCCGCTTCTATTACCATTTGCAGTACTAGCGATTCCATTGGCCGATTTATTATTGGCGGTAGCTCGTCGAGTTAAAGCTGGTAAATCTCCCTTTGCCCCCGATAATGAACACTTACATCATCGTCTATTGGCTAGCGGAAACTCACAATTAAGAACGGCCTTCATTTTGTATATGTCCACGGCTGCAATTGCCTTTCCTGTAACGATTTTGGCGTTCAAGCCATGGTGGATTGCCCTTGTGACTGCGCTGGCGCTAATTGGCGCGACAGTGATTATCAGTAAAAAGGGTAAGGTAGCCAAATGAGTCAATCAACTGAGTTCGAAATGTGGCGAGGTGCAGTTATCCCTGCCAGCGTTATGGGAGTTCTAGCGACCATCGTAATGACATTTGTTCGTGGTTCATCATCGATCTTAGGTGGAGTTTTAGCTGAATTTATTGTTCTTATTTTTTTTGGAATTCATTTAGCGATCTCAAAATACTCCCGTAAATTAGATCCGATGATGACAATGATTCTGGTATTGATTTCATACTTTGCCAAACTTGTGATCTTGGGAGTTTTTCTGCTCGTTGTTGTAAATATGGTGCCTGAAAAGAGTTTAGACCGAACAACTTTTGGCGTGGTTGCCGTTGTTATTACTTTTGCTTGGCTGGCAGGGGAGGTAAGGGCTTTCTTAAAGCTGCGCCTACACCTACCATTGCCGGGTGATGCCAGTCACAATCAATCCATTGATAAAGGCGGTAACTAATGGCTATTAATGATGATGCGGCATTTTGGTCGATACTTGCCTATTTGCTTTCAGGTTTAGTTTTCTGGGGTGGCGCTGGAGCCCTTGGCGACCACTTTCTTGGGACCCATTTCCTATTAATCGGCGGCCTGTTACTCGGCCTCGGCTCAAGTTTTTGGCTTATCTGGCTCCGCTTCCTTAAGAACTAAATCCAACCAATCTGCGCAGCTTTTCGCGCAGATCCAGGCTTAGGCCGGTTTTGCATGTAGGCGCATAAGCCTCTAAGTTTGCCCATGTACAGCCCCCTCCCCACGGGTAAGAGCGAAAAACCGACTTTCTTTAAGAGGAGTTTTAAGTGCGCGTTTTATGGAGCCAAGCCAATCCAGGCTTCGTCCCCCCAAGTAGCGCAGATTTTGATTTCCCTCCTATTTTCGGAGATAGCATCCTATTTACCAAGCCTGTACTTCTAGTTTTTCTTTCAGTGATTTTGGCTGGAACTTTTTTCACGCTCTCAGCTAGAAAAGCGGCAGTCGTTCCTTCACGTCTGCAATTTGCCGGTGAGTCAATTTATACATTCATCCGTAATGAACTTGGCCGCGATGTTATTGGCCCAGAGTTCATGCGCTTTGTACCCTTTCTTTTCACACTCTTTATTTTTATTCTAACGAACAACTTATTTGGCGTTATCCCGCTTTTGCAGTTTCCGACCATGTCGCACATTGGTTTTCCAATTGGTGTGACTATTTTTTCTTATGTTACTTACCACTATGTCGCAATTAAGAAGCATGGTTTCGGAAAGTACATTAAAGACATCTGCTTTATGCCAGGGATTCCAAAGCCAGTTTATCTAATTTTAACGCCAGTTGAGCTACTCACATATCTTGTAACTCGCCCACTAACGCTTTCAATGCGTTTATTTGCGAACATGTTTGCTGGTCACCTCCTCCTACTTGTATTCACCCTAGGTGGAGAATATTTGCTTACGAGCGGATTAATTCTAAAATTCTTAAGTTTATTTTCCTTCGGTTTTGCAATTGGATTGAGCTTCTTCGAAATGGGTATCCAGGCGCTACAGGCTTACATCTTTACTTTGTTAACGGCTTTATATATCGCAGGAGCGCTCGCCGACGAGCACTAGCACCACAGTAGATTTGACCAAACACCCGTTTGGCCAATATGAAAGGAAAGAGAAATGACAGGTACTCTCGCAATCGTAGGCTTCGGCCTTTCGACAATTGGACCCGGAACTGCTACCGGTTTGATCTTCGCGGCATACATCAGCGGCGTTGCTCGTCAGCCAGAGGCTCGCAGCATCCTGCAGCCAATCGCATTCCTTGGCTTCGCTCTTGCTGAAGCTTTGGCGCTATTTGGCCTTGTTCTTGCATTCGTACTGAAGTAAGAATCGATATAAGGAGTAAATAGATGTTAAGTCGAATTGGATTTTTAGCATCCGCTGAGGCGGGAGCTAGTCCGGTCATTCCAAAGCCTGCCGAAATCATTGTCGGTTTCGTCGCCTTTGGAATTTTGCTGTTAATCATCCGTGCCCGCGCAGTTCCGCGTTTTGAAAAAGCTTATAAGGATCGCACTGAAGCAATTCAAGGCGGCCTAGAGCGTGCAGAAGTTGCACAACGTGAAGCCGCCGCTGCCTTGACGATGTACAAGTCACAACTTGCCGATGCTCGCGGTGAAGCCGCGAAGCTTCGTGAAGAGGCTCGTGCAGAAGGTGCGGTAATTCTTGAGCAGATGAGAACTACTGCCCAAGAAGAAGCGACACGCATTACGGCCTCGGCTCGCACATCAATTGAAGCTGAGCGTCAAGCCGCTTTTAACTCACTTCTCAATGAAGTGGGAGCTTTAGCAACGCAACTCGCATCAAGAATCGTCGGAGAGTCACTCGATGATGCAGCTCGACAGTCACGCGTCGTTGAGCGCTTTCTAGAAGATGTGGAGAAGGCAGAGTAACTATGACACTCGCACTCAAAGGTTCCAGCAGACTCTCTTTAGTCGCAACCCGCGCACAGCTTGAGAAGTTAATCTCAGGCGTCGATGCAACGGCTGCAACTCAAGTGTCGGCTGATCTTTTGGCGATTGTTACAGTTCTCGATTCTTCGATTGCTTTGCGCCGGGCGTTAACTGATTTTGCGCGCGATGCTGCTTCTAAAGTTGAATTAAGTAAGACGGTTTTCGCAAAAATTCAAAGCGGAAGCGCCTTCACTTTGCTCTCAACAATGGTTGGTCTGCGCTGGTCATCACCTAAAGACTTAGGCGATGTACTTGAGCTCCTTGCAGTTGAGGCCCAGAGCGTTGCCGTTGAAAAAGCTTCACAACTGGATCAACTTGAGTCTGAACTCTTCGCTTTTGCTCAGATTGTCATTAAGAGCCCAGAGCTTCGTGCAGCGTTCGCGCTACGTTCAACATCAGAAGTTAAAAAGAGTGATTTAGTGCGCTCCCTCCTGTCAGGGAAAGCACTTCAAGCATCAATCGATTTAATCTCATTTTTAGTTGATCATCCACGTGGGCGTAATCTTGAAAATGGACTTGAAGAGTTCGCCGATATTATTTCGGCTCGAAAAGCCCGCTTGATTGCACATGTTGTTTCAGCTACTGCGCTCACACAAGATCAAACCGCTCGCTTAACCAAATCCCTCACGAAGATGATGGGTCATGAGATTCGAGTGAATGTAAGTATTGAAAAGGAAGTCGTGGGAGGTCTGTCAATTCGAATTGCAGATGAGCTCATTGATGGGACTTTGATTGCTCGTTTAGCACAAGCAGATCGCCTGCTTGCTGGTAAGAGCGCTTAAGTTTTTAACTAGAAACAAGAAAAGGGAGAATAAAATGGCGGAACTTACGATCCGGCCCGAAGAGATCCGTGATGCCTTGGCGACATTCGTTAAGTCATACGATCCAGGGACTGCATCTCGCGATGAAGTCGGAACTGTTAGCCAAGCAGGCGATGGTATTGCACGCGTCGAAGGCCTCCCGTCGACAATGGCAAACGAACTTTTGCAGTTCGAGAACGGAACTCTCGGTCTTGCGCTAAACCTTGATGTGCGCGAAATCGGTGTAGTTATTCTGGGTGATACAACAGGAATTGAAGAAGGCTCATCAGTTCGACGTACTGGAGAGATTCTCTCTGTACCAGTCGGCGACGCCTTCCTTGGTCGTGTTGTTGATCCACTTGGCCGCCCAATCGATGGCAAAGGCGAAATTAAAGCCGATGCTCGTCGTGCCCTTGAAGTACAGGCACCCTCGGTAGTTGAGCGCCAGCCAGTTAAAGAGCCATTAGCAACTGGAATTAAAGCCATCGATGCGATGACAGCAATTGGTCGCGGACAGCGCCAGTTAATTATTGGTGACCGCCAGACTGGAAAGACTGCCGTAGCCGTTGACACAATTATTAACCAGAAGGAAAACTGGAAAACTGGAGATCCAAAGAAGCAAGTTAAATGTATCTATGTTGCTATTGGTCAAAAGGGTTCAACTATTGCATCCGTTAAAGCCGCTCTAGAAGAAGCTGGCGCAATGGAGTACACAACTATCGTGGCATCTCCCGCATCAGACCCAGCAGGTTTCAAGTATTTAGCTCCATACACCGGCTCTTCAATTGGACAGCACTGGATGTATAAGGGCGAGCACGTTCTTATCGTCTTTGATGATCTTTCAAAGCAGGCTGAGGCTTATCGTTCAGTTTCATTATTGCTTCGCCGTCCACCAGGCCGCGAGGCATACCCTGGAGATGTTTTCTACTTACACTCTCGCCTATTAGAGCGTTGCGCAAAGCTCTCCGATGAACTCGGTGGCGGTTCTATGACTGGTCTACCAATCATCGAAACTAAGGGAAATGACGTTTCTGCCTTCATTCCTACAAACGTAATTTCAATTACCGATGGACAGTGCTTCTTGGAAACAGATCTATTCAACGCCGGTGTTCGCCCAGCGATCAACGTAGGTGTTTCTGTTTCTCGCGTGGGTGGTTCTGCTCAGACTAAGGCGATGAAGAAGATTGCTGGACGTTTGCGTCTTGACCTTGCACAGTTCCGTGAGCTCGAAGCATTCGCAGCTTTCGGTTCCGACCTTGATGCAGCGTCAAAGGCACAGCTTGAGCGCGGTGCGCGAATGGTTGAACTACTTAAGCAAGGTCAGTACTCACCGTATTCACTCGAGCGCCAGATTGTTTCAATCTGGGCCGGTACATCAGGCGCACTCGATGATGTTGCAGTAGCCGATATTCGTCGATTTGAATCAGAGCTTCTGGATTACATTGGTCGCGAACGCAAAGCAATCTTTGATGTAATCGCCGAAACTAAGCAGTTAGAGGATGACACTGTCGCTTCAATGGTTGAGGCAGTCGCCTCGTTCAAGACGCGCTTTGTTCCAACTATTGCCGTTGTCGTAAAAGATGCGCCAGTAGAGGCACTTGAGGGCGAAGGCTCAGAGCAAATCACTAAGCACGTTCCTCCGGCGGTGAAGAAGTAAACCATGGGCGCCCAACTCCGCATTTATCGCAGACGCATGCGATCCGTTAAAGCGACTAAAAAGATTACGAAAGCCATGGAGTTAATCTCGGCTTCTCGTATCGTTAAAGCGCAACAACGGGTTACTGCGTCGACTCCATATGCATTTGAGTTGACCCGTGCTGTTTCTGCTGTTGCAACGTACTCTTCTACAAATCACCCGCTAACGACTCCGACTGAAAATCCAATCCGTGCTGCGGTTTTGATTATTACGTCAGACCGTGGAATGGCTGGCGCATACTCAAATAATGCAATTAAAGAGGGGGAGCAGTTAGTAACTCTTCTTCGTGAGCGGGGATTACAAACAACTTCGTACTTAGTAGGCCGAAAGGCAGTCAACTACTATCGCTTCCGAAATCGTGCAATTGCAGGCTCATGGACAGGTTTCTCAGATAATCCAACGTATGAGAATGCTAAAGAAGTTGCCGATGCATTAATCATCGCGTTCTTAGCCGATGCTCAGACCGATGTTGCAGGGGTCGATGAGATTCATATCGTTTTCACCCAATTTGAATCCATGATGACCCAAAATGCACAAGCTAAACGTATGTTGCCACTTGAGGTTGTTATTTCAGATGCACCCGTTCCAACTGGCTTACTGCCAATGTATGAATTCGAACCAAGTGGCGAGAGAGTGCTTAACGCACTTCTTCCCCGTTACATTGAGGCTCGAGTCTTTAACGCAATGTTGCAATCAGCTGCTTCCGAGCATGCTGCACGCCGCCGTGCGATGAAGTCAGCAACTGATAATGCTGATGAGTTAATCAAGTCGCTCACGCGACTTGCGAACGCGGCCCGTCAGGCCGAAATTACCCAAGAGATCAGTGAAATTGTTGGCGGCGCAGACGCGTTGGCCTCAGCTAGTGCAGGGAGTGAATGATGTCGACAGAGACAACCAATAAAGGTCGCGTAGC
>WLHG01000061.1 GCA_009702845.1 Actinomycetota bacterium | reverse complement strand
TCAACGCTCATACGAAGTTCATCTAAAACTATTTGCCTGTTATCGCTTAAGCGGCCGATCAAAGTATCTGCAACGGCCTTAGGCTGCTCGAAGATCTCTTTTAGCATAAAGTGAGTAAAGCCCCCTTTTTGCGCAGCAGTGGCATCCCAAGAAATCTCATACTCTTTAGGCTTTACTAACACTCCAGTTAAGTCAGTGATAACCACAGTTGTCGGTGTAATAGTTACTACTTCATCTTGTCCGAGTTCAATTGCACGCTTGGTGTAATCGATAAAAGCGGCAACATCGGATGCCATAAAGTTCTCGCCTTTGCCAATACCAACTACTAATGGTGAATTACGCCGGACTCCAACAACTGTTTCTGGTGCATCGGCATGGATTGCAACTAGAGTGAATGAACCGCGAAGTGCTTTGACGGCATCGCGCATTGCCGCTGCCAGATCTCCGTTGTGCTCTTTACGAAGATCGCTAAGTAAATGTGCAACTGATTCGGTATCGGTCTCCGAGGAAAATACATGCCCGCGCTCCTCTAAGCCTTTACGAAGCTCTGAGTAGTTTTCAATAATTCCATTATGGATCACTGCAAGCTTGCCCTCATTATCAACATGCGGGTGCGCATTACGATCGGTCGGTCCACCGTGAGTTGCCCAGCGTGTATGACCTATACCCGAATGCACTGTAGGTAGGGATGCATCGAGTGCGTTCTCCAAATTTACGAGTTTGCCAGCCTTTTTTTCAATGAACAATCGACCGGGAGTTCCTAATGCAATTCCAGCAGAGTCATAACCGCGGTATTCAAGTCGCCTTAAGCCCTCTATTAGTGGAGTGATGGCAGATTGTGGCCCGCTATATCCCACAATTCCGCACATAAATTCTTACCCCAGCTCTGCTTTAACGATATCGGCTAGCTCTCTAGCGATTTCTTCAGCAAGGTTATCACTGGCCGCTTCAACCATCACTCTTATAAGCGCCTCGGTACCGGAGGCTCGGAGGAGTACTCGTCCGCTATCTCCCAATCGATCATTTGCTGCTTGTACTGCAGATGAGATTGTGGCGGATTCGTTAAGTCTTTCTTTCTTAACATCTTTGACATTGATGAGAACCTGCGGAAAACGAACCATTGCCGCGGCTAGCTCCTGCAAACTCTTTCCGGTGCGCACGACCTCTTGTAGAAGTTGCAGAGCAGTTAAAATTCCATCTCCAGTATTGGCAAGATCTCGCATAATCACGTGACCTGACTGCTCGCCGCCCAGTGAATAGTCATTTGAAATCATATTTTCTAACACATAGCGATCGCCGACCGGCGTGGTTACAACTTCAATTCCAGATTCCTTCATGGCATGCATGAAACCTAAATTACTCATCACGGTTCCAACGACGGTGTTTCCTTTTAACTTACCTTGAGCTTTAAAGCCGCGGGCCAATATGGCCAGAATATGGTCGCCATCGATTTCATTTCCAGCGGCATCTATCGCCAAGCACCTATCGGCATCGCCATCATGGGCAATTCCAACATCGGCACCCTCTCTAATCACCGCGGCACGAAGCTGATGAAGATGCGTGGAGCCGCACTCTTCATTTATATTCCAGCCATCGGGACTGTTAAAAATTGCGATTACTTCAGCGCCGGCGCGGGTGTATGCCTGCGGTGCAACAAAGGATGATGCGCCATTGGCGCAGTCAACGACGATTTTTAAACCTTTAAGTGGGGTTCGAACTGAAGCTAACAAATGAGTTAAGTAGCGCTCTGTGGCAGTGTCATCAATAATCGCTCGGCCAACTCCACGGCCCGTTGGACGTTTCCAGTCTTCGCCCATGCGTGCTTCGATACGTGCTTCGATTGCATCATCTAACTTGCCGCCGCCGCGAGCAAAAAGCTTGATCCCATTATCTGGCATTGGATTATGGGATGCACTAATCATGACGCCAAGGTCTGCATGTGATTCGGCAACTAAATGTGCGATCGCAGGAGTTGGTAAAACACCAACTCGATAGACGTTAATTCCAGCGCTGGTTAAACCTGCTACAACAGCTGCTTCTAGGAATTCTCCTGATGCGCGTGAGTCTTGACCAACTATTGCCGTTGGCCGATGATCTCTATTAGAGGAGCTTTCAACCAAAATGTGTGCAGCCGCGACGGAGACATCAAGTGCGATTTCTGCAGTGAGTTCGACGTTGGCTAAGCCACGGATTCCATCGGTACCAAAGAGTGCCACTGGGACTCCTTTGCTTAAATGTAAATTATCGCTTGCTGTATTGAGAACGCTTACGGGCCTTCTTTAGGCCGTACTTCTTGCGCTCGATAACACGTGCATCACGCGATAGAAATCCAGCCTTCTTAAGTGCTGGACGGTTTGCTTCTTCATCAATCTGATTAAGTGAACGGGCAACACCAAGACGAAGTGCGCCTGCTTGACCAGATACTCCGCCACCATTGATACGAGCAAAAACGTCGTATTGGTTTTCAGCGCCTACGGTGCGAAATGGCTCTGAGACTGATTGCTGGTGAACTTTGTTAGGGAAGTAATTCTCAAGTGCCTTACCGTTAATGATCCACTTTCCGGTTCCTGGAGTTAAGCGAACACGGGCAACAGCTTCCTTGCGACGACCTGTTCCGCCACCTGGAGCCTTAATTGCTGGGCGGTTAGTCGCTGCCGCTGGAGTTGATGATGTGTATGAAGTAGGAACTTCGTTCTCATCGAGATCGTTAAAAGTTGTGTTCTCTGACATTGTCATCCCTTACTTCACTATTTGTGAAACTTGTTCGAATACATATGGTTTTGGAGCTTGTGCAGCGTGCGGGTGATTTGGACCGGCATAAACCTTTAGCTTTGATGCAATATCGCGACCTAGGCGGTTCTTAGGAATCATTCCTTTGATCGCCTTTTCAACGGCGCGAGTTGGGAACTTCTCAAGCATTTCGCCGTAAACAGTTGAACGTAGACCACCTGGGAAACCAGAGTGGCGGTGCTCAAACTTTGAAAGCGCTTTGTTACCGGAAAGAGAAATCTTTTCGGCGTTAATGATTACGACGAAGTCGCCCATGTCCATGTGTGGAGCAAATGTTGTCTTATGCTTTCCGCGAAGTAGAACGGCGGCATGTGTTGCAAGGCGGCCTAAGACCACATCTTGCGCATCGATGACATGCCACTCACGGACCGCGTCACCTGCTTTTGGACTATATGTACGCACGCTCTTGCCTACCTTCTATTTCGAGTTTTTTCTTCAAGCGCCCTTAAGGAGCGCAGAGGAGTAAGGGTACCTGTACGAGGGAGATGGGTCAAAACCGCCCATTTGTAGCCTCAGATCATGCAACCCAGACTGCCCGAACGGGTGATGCAGAGGTGTTTTCAATAGGCAGAGGGATGGCAATAAGTTGCCCGGCGCCTTCGCTGAGGCGATCTGTGTCATAAAGAGGAGCCAGCATCAGCCCGTCACTCTTAAAGTAGGTCAAGAGATGTCCTGTTGGATGAGTCGGGCTGTCCCAACATGGCATATCAGAGCCCAACAGACTCACCTTCGACTCCACCATAAACTCCATCACATCTGCAGAAAAGAATGGTCCATCCGACAAATAATCTGTATCAAACCAGTGCTTGAACCATCCAGTCGAAATAACTAGACCCTTTCCAGCAAGGGATGGGCTGCCAATTCTTGTGAGCGCATCGAGAATCATCGCCTTAGTAATTTCGCTCCCTCCACTTGATGGCATCTGAAGGCAAAAACTTGGCAGAAGGATAGTTCGCTCTAGAGGAATTTGTGCCGTTGTTATTTGATTGGGATAAACATGGCCAGCAGTTTCAATATATGTTCCAGTCTGCATTGGCATCGAGATTGATTCGGCATAAACAGGAAAATCCATCCAATCTGGTGTACCTAAAGAATCAATTTTAAAAGGAAAATATGGGGCACCGTAATGCCAAATCCCTGGTCTGACGGGGCCGCTGATATCAAAATATTTCATAGTAAATTGAAAATACACATCGCCCAGTTGAAAGTAAAGAGCTATTCCACAATAAGTAACTTAGTGCTCAAAAATTGGTTCTGGGCTCTCAAAGACCTGGCCATCTTTGCCAAAGACTAAGAAGCGAGTAAAGCCGCGAGTGAACCAGCGGTCATGGGTCACGGTTATCACCGTTCCTTCATAACGTTCCAGGGCTGTTTCTAGGCTTTCAGCACTGGCAAGATCTAAGTTGTCGGTCGGCTCATCGAGTAGCAGTAACGTTGAGCCAGAGAGTTCGAGTAGTAAAACTTGGAAGCGCGCCTGCTGTCCTCCGGAAAGGGATGCAAAGCGTTGCTCGGCCTGCTGATCTATCTCATATTTGCGCAGAGCACTCTTTGCCGGACCTAACTGCAGTGAGTACATCTGCCAAAGAATTTCCAACAAGCTTTGAGATTCAAACTCTGGATGTGAATGAGTTTGGGCGAAGTAGCCGATCTCAACTCGGGCACCAATTTTATAATTACCAGAGTATTTGACGGTTGAATCCCCTGAAATTAAACGTAAGAAGTGAGATTTTCCGGTGCCGTTTTTGCCGAGAACTGCGATGCGATCACCAAAGAAAACTTCGAAGTTAAACTCTTGAGTTAATCCTTCAAGAGTCAGGTTTTCAAAGGTTAATGCACGCAAACCCGTGCGCCCTCCACGTAACCCTACTTGAACGTCTTGTTCGATTGGTGGCGCTTGCGGTGGTCCAACTTCTTGAAACTTTCGAAGTCGTGTCTGCATCGCATGGTATTTATTTGCCATATCGGGGCTAATCGCAGCTTGGACCTGAAGAGTGCGAACTAAATCCTTTAACCGTTGATGTTCTTGTTCCCATCGAAGGAGCACTTCTGCAAAGCGGGCATTTCTAGCTTTGCGTGCATCGTGCCACGTTGAAAACTTTCCACCATGCACCCATGTTGTATTTCCAGTAGCGCCTTGCTCGAGAGTTACTATGCGATTTACTGTATTTTCAAGGAGTTCGCGATCGTGACTGATAAAGAATACGGTCTTTTTTGTCGACGTAATAACCTCTTCTAACCAGCGCTTTGATGGAACGTCCAGATAGTTATCAGGTTCATCAAGAAGTAGGGTCTCATCAGGGCCTTCAAGAAGCGCGGTGAGAACTAATTTCTTTTGCTCTCCTCCGGACAGCGTATTAACTTCACGCTTGGCAACTGCATCAAATGATTTTCCTAGCGCCGCCGTGCAACATACATCCCAGATCACTTCGTACTCATATCCGCCGACATCGCCCCACTCAATAATTGCTTGTGCGTAGGCCATCTGGGCTTTTTCAGTATCTTTTTCATGCATTGCAATTTCAGTTTTTTCAACATTTTCTGCAGCATCACGAATTCTCTTTGGTGCCACAGATAAAAGCATTTGATGAACCGTCGTGTTATCGCGGACCGAACCAATGAACTGGCGCATAACGCCCAGACCGCCTGAAATAGAGACCTGCCCAGAATCGGGTTGTAGATCTCCACTAATCATCCGAAATAGAGTTGTTTTACCTGAACCATTTGCACCAATGAGTGCAACCTTTGCTCCATCGCCAACGCGGAAACTAACATCGCTTAAAAGTGCTCGCCCATCAGAGAGCATGTAATCCACGCCGCTAACATCGATATGTCCCATTTACTTACTCGTCGCCTCTGAAGAATATTCCACATTGCGAAGCGTCAGCCCTTTGGCAACAAAGACTAAGGAGTCAGGAACGCGCTCCTTGTTAGCTAGCATCGCAGTGAGCCACTCATAGCTATTGCGGCCTTCAGCAACGCAGACAACTGCGCCAACTAAGTTGCGCACCATTGAATAGCAAAATGCATCGGCTGCAATTTCAGCGATTAAATAGCCCTCATCATCGCGAACCCATCCAAAATGCATCAGGGTTCGCACCGTGGTGGCACCTTCACGAAACCTACAGAAGGCGGCGAAGTCATGGGTTCCCAAGAGAAGCACACTTGCCTTATTAAGTGCATCGATATCTAATTCGCGATACCAAGGCGCAACATCCAGGCGACGCAATGGGGTCACAATTTTGTTAGCATCTAAGATTTTGTACGTGTAGTTTCTTCTGGTTGCAGAAAATCTGGCATGAAAGCCAGTAGTCATCGTTGTAACTTTAAGAATTCGAATATCTTGATCAAGCATGCAGTTTAATTTAAAGGCCAAATCCCCAAACTCAATTGCCTCTGGCACATCGAAGTGAATCACCTGTCCAGTTGCATGTACCCCAGCATCGGTTCGGCCGGCAACGATGGTTTCAACCTGAGTTTGGGTTATTGTCGAAATCGCTTTTTCAATCTCTTCTTGAATTGTTCGTTGGTCGGGCTGTTTAGCCCAACCAGAATAATTCGTTCCGTCATAGGCTAAATCAATCCGTAAACGAAGAAACCCACTCTCTGGGTAGAGAGTGGGCTCCGACATAAGAATAGTTTTCTAAGGTGTTAAGGCTTAGTTATCTTTCTCAGTTAAAACTTCGATTACAGCCATTGGAGCGTTATCGCCCTTACGTGGCCCAATC
>WLHG01000060.1 GCA_009702845.1 Actinomycetota bacterium | reverse complement strand
ATATAGTTCTTTCGCATCTTTCCACTGATGTGAGCGAGGGCTTTATGTCCATTAGTTAGTTCCACACGAAACATTGCGTTAGGTAAAGCTTCAGAAACGGTGCCTTCCATTTCAATGGCGCCATCTTTGCTAGCCAATCTGTACCCACAATTCTGTTTAAGCGTGAAACAAGCGAAGTTGTAGTTTAGAGGTCGGGCATGAATAAGGGAAATCGGCCCCTTTAAATGACAACGGTGTAACTCAGGCCACAAGCCCCGCGTAAGAGAGGCGACGGAACCGGCCTACTTAGCCCGTATTCGGGCAGCCACAGCCTGAGCAATCACAGCCGAGGAGCCAAACGCTCGAATCAAGTTCTTAGGTGCGAATTCACGGGTCGGCCAGCCCATGTCAATGAATATTGCCTCTGGATAACGCTCATTCAATCGCCTTAGTGTCGCAAGTAGCGGTGCATCACGATAGGCATCCCTAAAAGCCACTACTAACCTCTTATTTGCAAGGGTTTCAGCATCGCTTGCATGAATATCACAGGCAATTCCTACAGCACGCAACTCTCTATGCATGCCCCATGAAACATCACCAGCGGCGATTGTTGGTTTGGTTCCAATCTCAACTAGGTTAACGGCGCCTGGTTCTAATTCAACCGATCCGGATACTTCAAATCCATGGATTAAATCTTTGAAATCTACGGCAGAAGTTGCAACACCATTAGTTTTATTAGTTGAACGCCAAGAAGTGATTCGATGTTCCGATTCTCCTAATGACTGAGCAGGTAGTGAGCCTGAATCAACTGCCGACTTAATCCAATCGAAACTTGATGCTACAAATCCAGATTGATCTCCCATGCCGGAAAAGCACAGCAAGTCTGCGCCAGCAGTTAAAGCCTTGAGTGCGGATTCATGGATCTTTGATGGACCACCGATAGCACCCATATCAAGCGCATCGGTTACAACCAAACCATTAAAATTCAATTCTCCGCGCAAATAATCTCGAATCACTTTGCTTGATAATGATGCAGGCAATTTTGCATCCAAAGCCTCTGCAACTAAATGGCCAATCATGACCGCAGCAACACCGGATTCAATTGCATGTTTAAACGGAATCACATGCTGGGATTCATAATCAGCCAAAGCCATCTTTATATATGGCAAATCATGATGAGAGTCTTCTAAGACTGCACCGTGACCGGGAAAGTGCTTAACGCAAGCCCCGACACCGGCATTTTGCAATCCCTTGACTGCAGCGGCTACATGGCGAGTAACAACATCGGATGACATACCAAATGAGCGAACTCCGACAATTGGATTATTTTCAAAGGCAACAACATCTGCGACTGGCGCATAGGTGATATCGATACCCAGTTCTCGCAATATTGTGCCCATAGAGTTATATGAGCGATATGTAAGATCCTCATCATCACATTGCCCTAATAGCGCTGGTGTTGGATATCGGCTTCCCTCGCGGACAAATAACCGAGTTACATCTCCACCCTCTTCATCAATAGCAATAAGAACATCAGGGTTATAACTGCGAAGATCCTCAATTAAGCGTGCAGCCGCCTCGAAGTTTGGCGTATTTGATGCGAAAAGAGTTACTGAGCCTAATCCATTTTCAAGCCAAGGCTTAATCCATTCAGGAACTACTGACCCGCCGAAACCCGGAGAAAAAGTTGAAAGAATTGTGCGATCAAGGGCTGTTGTTGGTTTCATTGTTATCCCTTTACCGCCCCGGCTGTGACACCGGTGGCAATTTTGTCCTGGATGAGTGAGAAGAAGATAACTACAGGAATCGCAGTTATGGTCGAGGCAGCCATGAGTGGACCCCAGTCAGTACCAAATCTATTTGTAAATCCTGCCAACCAAATTGGCATCGTTGCTTTATCTTGACTCGAGAGCAAAATGTAAGCCAGCAGAAATTCATTCCAGGCTTGAATAAATGCAAATATCGCAGTTGCCACTAAGCCGGGTGCCATCAATGGAAATAGAACGAGTCGATACGCCTGAGGCTTCGTGCAACCATCTACTAATGCAGCCTCTTCAAGCTCTACCGGGATGTTTATTAGAAATCCACGTAGAGTCCACACAACAAAGGGAAGAATAAAGGCTATATACGTAAGAACTACGCCAGCTAATTTATCAGTTAAGTTCAACCTTGAAAGTAGCAAGTAAAGAGGAATCAAGAGCGCTGAAAGTGGCAACATCTGTACCAGCAAAATACTGGCCACGTATATGCGCTTTCCGCGGAACTTCATCCGTGCAACTGCAATGGATGCAAATAAGGCAACAAATAAACTAATGGCAACCGTAAACACAACTACGATCACTGAATTCCAAAGCGCTTGGGTAAAGCCTTCTTTTGTTATCGCCTCTGTATAATTAGATAGCGAGAATGAATGCGGAAGCAACGTTGGATTAGTTGAGAGAATGTCGCCTTTAGGTTTAAAGGAAGTGCTGACCATCCAATAAACAGGAAAGCCCATTAAGACAATTGCAAATATCCCTGAGACATTTGAGAATATGGAACTATTTGGGCGTTTCATTCATCCCCCATCCGCATCATTTGTCGCAAGTAGTAGCCAGTCACTCCTATGAGGGCGAAAATCATGATTAACGAGATTGCAGCACCCATACCATATTCACTTAGACCAAAGGATTTCTGGAAGGCATAAATAGCCATTGTGTAATATTCAGCAGAAGGACGGCTATCTAAGAAGATCCAGATATGTGAAAAGACTTGGAAGTCCCAAATTGTCGAGAGAGAAATCAAAATAATGTAAACCGGTAAAAGCATTGGAAGAATGATATTTCTAAATACCTGACGGGAATTTGCACCATCGATCTCTGCCGCCTCAATTAGATCTTTTGGAACTTGGGTCAGCGCAGCATAAATACTGATTGTTATAAAAGGCAGCGCACCCCATGCAACACAGCCTCCAATAATCATAAAGCCTGAAAAAGTGTTAACAAAGTAGTTGTGATTATCCATCTCAAAGCCCAGCGAGTTGATTAGAGCAGTCACAATGCTGAAATCAAACGAAAAGAGCCAACGCCAAACGGAGATAGAAACTAACTGTGGCATGGCCCAAACAAGGATTAGTACGCCGTTGAGAGCTTTGCGTATTCCTGGGTGCATCTTGACCATCAAATGAGCCAGCCAGCCACCTACGACTATTGAAACTGAAACCATTCCAAATGTGAAAAGTAATGTTCGCCTTAGAATTCGCCAAAACTCAGGATCTCTCAAAGTTTCGCGGTAGTTTTCTAGACCAATGAAAGTGCCCTTGCCGGCGATAATTTCCGCAAGTCCATATCTTTCAAATGATAGTGAAATCAACTTATAGACAGGAAATCCAAGAATTATGGCTAGCGCAATAAGACTTGGTGCAATTAACAAGTAAGGCCATGGCTTAAATCTGCGGGGGCTAGTAATCCGCGCCAGACTAATACTCAATTAAGGCCTCCTTAGAAAGTTAATTGTAAGGAGAGGCGACTCTCCCTCGAGTAGGTCGCCTCTCCTTACACTTCTCAAATAGAACTAGGGCTAGTTAAGAAGTTTTGTAATCTCGGCAGATGCATCGGCAGCAGCCTTTACAACTGTCTTCTTACCAGTAGCTATATCAGCAAGCATTGTTTGAAGAGTATTTGCATTCTCAACATCTACCCACTTCACAGCACCCGGAACGAACCATGAGTTCTTTGCTGCAGCTGCAATTGGAGCAGCAGCGCCAGAAATCAAGCTAAGCATCTTTGTATTATTTGGAATCGCACCGCTTAGAGCGATGGTCTTCATCTGTGTTGCATTTGTGTAGTAGCGAATCCATGTAGCAGCTAGTTTCACATTCGATGTATAGCTTGGAACTGCCAAGTTCGATCCACCAAGGAAAGCTGGAGATGCTTTTCCGGCCTTAACGGAAGGCATTGGGAAGAAGCCCCAGTCGGTGCCTACCTTTGGAATACAGCATGATTCCCAGCCATTTGAATATGACATAGCAACTTTGCCGCCATTGAAAACATCCCACTGTGCAGCTTCAGTTCCTGATTTGTCTGCCTTTGAGAGGAGATCGCTAACTTCCTTGAAGCGATTCAAGCCACGAATTGCTGCATCAGAATCTAGTGAACCTGCCCACTTGCCGCCAGACTTAGTAGCGATTGCGCCACCTTCATCATAAACAAATGACATGGCCGCATACCAGTACTTGCCTGGTAGATAAACTGCAGAGAAATCTTTGTCTGTTCCGTATGCAGCCATTAACTTCTTGCCGGCTGTTAGGAAATCAGCGTATGACTTTGGAACAGAGATTCCCTGTGCCTTAAATAGTGAAGGGCGGTACATAATGGCGCGTGCACCCGCATAGTAAGGAACTGCATACAACTTACCGTTGTAGCTTCCTGCATCTTCAAGTGCCTTAAGCCAAGTTGCACTGTTTCCAAATGTTGGCTTATATGAGCTAAGTGATGCGAGTGCACCCGCAGCTGAATACTTCATAACTTCTGTGTTTCCAAACTCAACGACATCGGGTCCTTTTTTAGCAACGAGAGAAGCATCGAGTTTCTTGAGGTGATCTCCCCATGTTTGGAATTCAACAACAACTTTTGTATTCGGATATGCAGCAGTAAAAGCTGCATTGGCATCTTCAAGAGCTGTTCCGAAATCTTTCGCATCTGGCATCAGCCAAACAGTGATTGATTTAGGGGCAGCTGCTTGCGCAGCGGTGCTACCTGTAAATGCAACAGCACCAACAAGGGCTGCAACACTTATGGCAGCGATTGATTTAGCGCGAAGTGTGCGCATACAAGCCTCCATATAAGTTTCACGATCTTGGGAGGGTTCCAAAGATCTGGTAGGACAGGTATAGACCAATTTTGGGCAAATGGCTAGTATGTGGGCAGGGTATTGCACTCAATTCTTCCCTCGGCCCTCACGCTCGAGCGCGCTTTGGGTTAGGTTGTGCCTCACGGGCAGAGCGCGCCCGGCTAGTCAGGCGGGTGGGCAGATGGCAAAAGAAGAGGTCAGGAAGCAGTTCCGCCTGGCCGACCTATTGCGCACTGAAATCTCCGAACTAGCCACCCACGATCTGATTCCAGGGGAGCGCGCGTTAGCTGAACGCTTTGGAACCTCTCGAGTGACCATCCGACAGGCATTGGCACTTCTGCAAGATGATGGATTGATTTATACGGTTCATGGCGCTGGTTCATTCGTGGCCCCTCCCCGTGTCGTTAAGCAGATGAAATTACTCTCATTTACACAGGAGATGAAACAAAAGGGTTTGAAACCATCTACAAAACTTATTAGCGCCCAGCTCATTGAAGATGATGAAAAAGCCGTTGATGAATTTATTGTCGTTAGCGAACCGGCTTATCGAATTGAGCGCCTGCGACTGGGAAATTTAGAACCGCTCTCCCTAGAAATCACATACATAAATCAAACTATTGCGCCGAACTTACTTGATCATGATTTAACTAAATCTCTCTATCACATTCTCGAATCTAAGTATGGCCAGGAAGTATTTAGCGCCGATGAACACCTAACTCCAATTATTGTTGATAAAGAAATTGCAAAGATAATGAATATCCCAGTTGGTAGTGCGGCAATTAGAATTCAAAGGACCGGCTATAACGTCCGTGGTGAAGAAATTGAAAGATCTATTTCAATTCGCCAAGGCAATCGTTGGGACTTTAAATATTCAATTCGGATTTAATCGAGATCCCCAGAGATCTCAACCCCAAGGGAGGCTAGTTTTTCGCGTCCCCCATCGATAGAAGTCAAAACAAAAGGCTTGCCATCGGGGCAGATTGCATACGAATGTTCGAAGTGGGCGCCGCGTGATTTATCTACCGAGACAACGGTCCAATCATCACTTAATACCTTCGTGCGCTCTGAACCTCTCGTAATCATTGGTTCAATTGCAAGGACTAACCCAGGAACAATCTCTGGACCGTTACCGGCCTTACCGAAGTTTAAAACATGTGGCTCTTGGTGCATCTCAGTGCCAATCCCATGCCCACCGTATTCGCGCAAGATCCCGTACTTACCCTGCGACTTTGTGTACTGCTCAATTGCATAACCGATATCAGTAAGTTTTGCGCCGTTTTTACCCGCAGCAATTCCACGCCACATCGACTCTTCGCATACATCCATTAGCTTTTGATCTTCTGCACTAATGCTTCCAACGCCTACAGAGAATGCAGCATCTCCGTGCCAACCATCGACTATTGCGCCGCAATCAACTGAAACTACATCGCCATCATTAATAACTTTTGGGCCAGGAATTCCATGAACAATCTCATCATTAATTGAGACGCAGATTGTGGCTGGAAAACCGTGGTAGTTTAAAAAGTTAGAGGTTGCTCCACCGCGCTTAATAGCAGCGGCAGCGATTACATCGAGTGCATCGGTCGTCATTCCAGGCTTTATCGCCTCGCGAATTGCGACATGAATCTGTGCCACAACTAGCCCGGCACGGCGCATAATCTTTAACTGTTCAAGCGTCTTGATTTGAATTGCCATCAACTAACTTCCCTTATGAAACGCGGCTCAGGGCAGAAATTGCACGCTCGGTAATCTCATCAACTGCGCCCGTTGCGCTAACAGTGATAAGTAAACCCTCGCTGCGATAGAAAGAAATTAT
>WLHG01000006.1 GCA_009702845.1 Actinomycetota bacterium | reverse complement strand
GCCTTCTTGCCCAAAAGCGTTGCAGTTGTAGAGATCTCTTCGCGAATTGTCGATTTAGCGCTCAAACGTCAAACCTCTTTCTAGATATACGCGGGAGCCTACGCGTTACACAGAAGTAGGGCAACTGTGAAGTAGGGTGCGCTCATGGATCTATCAATAGATGAGTCAACCGATGTCAACGCTGCCAGCAGCGCTGCCTTCTCGGTTCACCTTGAAAACTTTGACGGACCTTTTGACCTGCTGCTGCAGTTAATCTCTCGCCACAAGATGGATATCACGGAGATATCCCTAAGTATCGTCACCGATGAGTTCATAACATTCATCCGAGCCCTTGAGCTAAGTGGTGAGGGTTGGCGTTTAGACCAGGCCACCGAGTTCTTAGTCGTTGCTGCAACACTGCTGGATTTGAAGGCGGCCCGTCTACTGCCAAGCGGTGAGGTCGATGACGAAGAGGATCTAGCACTCCTAGAGGCAAGGGATATCCTCTTTGCCCGTCTGCTGCAATATCGGGCCTTCAAAGAGATTGCGGCGACCTTTGCCGAAAGAATCGCACTGGCCGATAAGTCATTTGCCCGCGTAGTAGCCCTTGAACCGGCTCTGAGCGCCCTTTTGCCGGAAGTACTCATTGGAGTCGGCGCTGCCAGATTTGCCGCCATCGCTGAGCGTGTATTAACCCCTAAGACCATCCCAGTTGTCAGCGTCGAGCACCTACACCTGCCCCTGGTGAGCGTTACAGAGGAGTCTAAACGCGTTGTTGAGGCTTTGCGTAGGTCGACCTCACTATCCTTTAGAAATCTCATTGCAGATGCCGACAGCACCCTTGTTATCGTCGCTCGTTTTTTAGCCCTCTTGGATCTCTACCGCCAGGGGGTTCTTCGCTTCAATCAGGTGATTGCGCTGGGGGAGCTTCAGATTTCATGGACCGGCTCTCTCGAGGGCGAGGTAGAGGTCAGTGATGAGTTCGATATTCCAGTGGTTTTAGAAGATGACGAGATAAACGAAAGTGGCGAAAATGTCTAATGTAGAAGTTGAGCGTTCGATCGAAGCGATCTTGATGGTCGTCGATGAGCCCGTAACAGAGATTACCTTGGCTCAAGTGCTAGAGCGCACGGTCGATGAGATCGATGCCGCCCTTGAAAGATTAGCTGCCAGTTACGATGATCGAGGATTTGCCCTTAAGAAGATCAGCGGGGGATGGCGTTTCTATAGCCATCCAGATCTCTCCTCGGTAGTTGAAAAGTTTGTCCTCGATGGCCAGCAATCTCGCCTCACACAGGCTGCCCTAGAGACGCTTTCAGTCGTGGCCTATCGCCAACCTGTCTCGCGTGCTCGAGTCTCTGCTATCCGTGGCGTTAATGTCGAGGCGGTCATGAAGACACTTATTACCCGTGGATTGGTGGAGGAGTCGGGTCTTGAACATGAGACCGGGGCGATTCTCTATACGACTACTAGCTATTTCCTTGAGCGCCTTGGATTGAACTCTCTTGAGGATCTGCCGGCCTTGGCTCCATATCTGCCAAACCTGGATGGCTTGGACGATATTCTCGATTCGCTAACAGACTAACCCTCCCGCTAGACTGGCCTTCGACAGTCGGGAGACAGCCATGGGCGATATGCGCCTTAATAAGATAATCGCAGATGCAGGTATTACTAGCCGTCGCGGTGCAGATGAGCTCATAGAGTCTGGGCGCGTAACCGTTGATGGGATCGCAATTAGGGAGATGGGCTCTAAATTCGACCCCGAAAAAGTTCAAGTAGCAGTTGATGGTGAGACAATTAAGCGCTCTATGACTAAGAGTTATCTTGCACTTCATAAACCAAAGGGTGTTTTGTCTACCATGTTCGACCCAGATGGAAGGCCATCTCTTAGCGACTTTATCGACCTTCGAAAGGAACGGCTTTTTCATGTAGGCCGCCTCGATAAGGACTCTGAAGGACTGATCCTTTTAACCAATGATGGTGATTTGACCTTTCGTGCAACTCATCCATCCTTTGGGTTAGAGAAGACCTACATCATTGAGTATGACGGAAAACTGCCTACCGGTGTCGACAAGGTACTTCTTAAAGGGGTAGAGCTTGAAGATGGAATGGGCAGAGTTTTAACATTTAAAGAGCTCTCGCCCCGATGGATTGAGGTCTCGATCCATGAGGGCCGCTATCACATTATTCGTAGGCTCATGGAGGCGGTAGAGGTCGACGTCCTACGATTGATCCGTACAAAGTTTGGACCGATTTCCCTGGGAGATACCCCTGAAGGACGATGGCGTGACCTTAATAATGGGGAGTTAACAAATCTACGTAACGTTTTAGGGTTATAGCGATTTTACGATATGTCGATAAAAACGCTAAAAGCGTTATATTGACATATCGATTATATGAAGTATGAATATAGATTTATCGATTTAGACTAGGCTCAGTTACTACAGTAAGAGTTGATAAATCGATATTCGTTGAAGGCCGGAGCAAGGTAGGGCAGGCACAGAAGGTGATATGAAAAGTCGTAAAGAAGTTTAATCGATATATGAATAAAACTCTTAGCAGAGATAGATTTGTCCACACAAAATGAGCAGGAAAGGTACCCTTATCCCATGAGTATTAGAGCTATCCGGGGCGCCATTCAAGTGAGCGCAAATACGCCTGCTGCAATAGGAGAGGGTGTTAAAGAGCTAATTGGAGCGATCATGCGCCAGAATTCCTTAACTCCGGAGTCTGTAATATCGGTCATTTTCACATCGACGCCTGATCTTAATGCCGCTTTTCCTGCCGCTGCATGCCGGGAGATTGGATTCGAATCCGTTCCTCTTATCGGTGCTCTCGAGGTCGATGTACCTGGAGCCCTTGAGCGTGTTATCCGAGTAATGCTCCACTGCGAGACTAACGCCCCTGCCGCCTCAATCTCACATATCTATCTACATGGCGCGCAGTCTCTGCGCCGAGATATCGCTCAGTAATGCTTACACAAGTACGCATAGTTGGATCGGGATTGATCGGAACCTCAATCGCCCTGGGCCTAACTGCCCGCGGAGTTGAGGTGGAGCTAGTCGATAGTGATGCCGATGCCGCCTCCTTAGCGAATGCTCTCAATGGCCATGCATCTGCTCCAACTCCTGAGCTCGTTATCCTGGCACTTCCGACATCGGCGATACCCCTTGTCATTGAGGCAGAGTATGCATTAAACCCGAACTCGACCTTTATGGATGTTGGTAGCGTAAAGAATGAACCTATAGTCCACATTAAGAATTCATCGCTTCCGATTTCACAGTTTGTCCCTTCCCATCCGATGGCCGGTCGGGAGGTTGGGGGAGCACAGGCGGCAAGGGCCGATCTATTTATGACTCGTAGTTGGATTATCACTCCCACGGCCGAGTGCGACCAGAAATCTCAGGATTTAGTCAAAGAGCTCATTGGAGGGCTTGGGGCTAGCGTCGTAGTTCTTGATTGTGATGAGCATGATCGGGCCGTCGCCGCCATATCTCACATTCCACAAATAACCTCGACGCTATTAGGAGGCTCACTCGCCTCAATGCCAATCGAATGGCTTGCACTCTCTGGGGCCGGCCTTCGAGACACAACACGTATCGCCGCCTCTGATCCAACATTGTGGAGTGAGATCATCCATGCAAATAGAGTCGAAATCGCTGCGATCGCTAGATCGATGCATGCGGCGCTGGGCGCACTAATCGAAAACTTGGATGATAAAAATGAGATTGCCGCCTTTATCGATGCGGGAAGAGTCGGACGATCGCGCATTCCAGGTAAGCATGGCGGAAGCGTGCGCGAGTACACATATTTACCAATTGTCATCGATGATAAGCCCGGTCAGTTAGCTGCAATATTTAATGAATGCTCGGCAATATCTGTCAACGTCGAAGATTTAGCAATTGAACACTCACCTGGACAGTTGAGTGCATTAATAACTTTGGCACTCTCTGCCTCTGATGCGCAATCGCTCTCAGATCATTTATCTGCGATCGGATGGAACGTTCATCCGGTTCTTAAATAGAAGTAGGCTTCCAATATGGGCATAGTTGTAGCAATAGATGGCCCAAGTGGCGCAGGTAAATCAAGTACGGCCAAAGCAATTGCGATTCGTGCTGGATGGAATTATTTAGATACGGGTGCGCTTTATCGAGCGGTAACGTGGCTTGCACTTGAAAACAATGTTGAGAGCCCGAAAGAAATTATCTCGCTTTTAAGATCTTCTCCGATTCGATTTGTCTCCGATCCTCATGATCCAAATATTTTTGCGGGGGATATACAGATTACGCATGCAATTCGTGGAAGCTCTGTTACCGAAAAGGTCAGCAGAATTAGTGCGATGCCAGAGATTCGACATGAACTCCTCGCACTTCAGCGGATGATTATTGATCGTGCAGAAAAAGGAATTGTTGTTGAAGGACGAGATATTGCAACTGTAGTAGTGCCAGATGCTGCGTTAAAGATCTATTTGACCGCTGACTTAGACGCTAGAACGCAGCGACGTGAGGATGAAACTGAAGATAAGAATGTCGATGTTCGCACATCTCTAGATACGCGCGATGCAATCGATTCAACACGTGAAGTTTCACCCCTTGTGATGGCAAGAGATGCTGTTGAGATCGATTCAACTCACTTAGATTTAGATGAGACTATCGATCGTATTTGGGAGTTACTGCGAGAGCGTTCGCTTTTGGGCCTTCCAATTGTTGCAATTTTGGGCCGTCCAAACGTAGGAAAATCGACGTTAATCAACCGTTTTATTGGTCGCCGGGAGGCGATTGTGGAAGATACGCCAGGCGTCACGCGGGATCGAGTGCAGTACGAATGCGAGTGGGGAGGTCGCCGATTTATTGTCATGGATACGGGCGGCTGGGAGGCAAAGCCTGATGGAATTTCGATTCAAGTAAGTGCCGGAGCTGAAATAGCAATGGATGAGGCCGATGTCCTGGCATTTGTTGTTGATGCACAAGTTGGTGCATTAGATGAAGATGACATTCTCGTACAGCGCTTACGTAAAGCGAAGAAGCCGTTAATTTTAATTGGTAATAAAGTTGATGGCGAGCGTGAGGAGTCTGAAGCTCATGGTTTGTGGAGTCTTGGACTCGGAGAGCCATATTTCGTCTCTGCATTGCATGGACGTGGCAGTGGAGATTTACTAGATCGAATCGTTGCCGAACTTCCAGAGGTTGGCGGAGCGCAAACACAGGATGGTTACCGAAAAGTTGCCTTGATTGGTAGACCTAACGTTGGTAAGTCATCATTACTCAACGCATTAGCGGGGGAGAATCGATCCATCGTTGATGATGTTGCTGGGACAACGCGAGATCCAGTTGATGAGTTAATCGAATTCGGCGGGTCGACCTGGCGATTTATCGACACTGCGGGTTTAAAGAAACGTGCGAATCAAGCATCTGGAACTGACTACTACGCATCGCTTCGTACGCAGAGTGCACTAGAGCGATGTGAAGTCGCAGTCGTTGTTTTAGATGCATCCGAACCCATTACCGAACAAGATCTTCGAGTTATCACAATGGTTGAAGAGGCCGGTAAGGCAATGGTCATCGTGATGAACAAATGGGACTTGGTAGATGAGGATCGACGAGATCAGTTAGATCGCGAGATTGATCGACATCTAGATCAAGTTGAATGGGCGCAGCGCGTTAATGTCGCTGCGAAAACTGGATGGCATAGAGATCGATTAGCCCCTGCAATTCGCACAGCGCTAGATAGTTGGGAGCGCCGAGTTCCTACGGCAAAACTCAATTCTTTCTTGGGTGCACTCATTGGCGCTACGCCGCCACCAGTAAGAGGCGGAAAGCAGCCAAAGATTTACTACGCAACCCAGGCCGGTATCGCCCCTCCAAAGTTTGTCGTCTTCTCAAGTGGCTGGATCGAGGCCTCTTATCGTCGCTTTATTGAGCGACGCCTACGCGAGGAGTTTGGCTTCCCGGGCACGCCAGTTCAGGTGGCGATTCGAGTTAAGGAGCGCGATTAGAAGAATGGATAGCTCACTTCTTACGGTTCCAAATGCTCTTACCTTTCTTCGCTTCTTGGGAATTCCACTCTTCATCTATCTGACTTTATCTCTGCATGCCGATGGTTGGGCGATCGCTGTTTTAGCTCTCGGGGGAGCCAGTGATTACTTTGATGGCAAACTCGCTCGCGCGTGGGGTCAGACATCGCGCTTTGGAGAGATTGCAGATCCAGCGATAGATCGACTCTATATTTCTGCAATTCTCGTGGTCTTCTTAATCCGCGACATACTTCCTATCTGGTTAATAGCTCTATTGGTAGCAAGAGATTTACTCCTAGGCATATTAACCATTCTGCTTAAGAGAAAAGGCTTCGGAGTTTTGAAGGTCACATATCTTGGGAAAGCGGCGACATTTAATCTTATGTATGCCTTCCCATTTCTACTCCTGGCCACAATGGAGAACGCTCTGGGCACTGTGGCCTATGTCCTAGGGTGGAGTTTTGCTATCTGGGGCGTTGCCCTCTACATTTCTACAGGTATTAGTTATTCATACGAAGCTATTTCTAAGATAAGAGGCGCACATGTCATCAACTCCTGAAAACCTGCACTACACCAAAGAACACGAGTGGGTATCTGTCGATGGGAGCATCTACACGATGGGCATTACTGATTATGCGCAGTCAGCCCTCGGCGACATTGTCTATGTACAGCTTCCGAAGGTTGGCGAAAGCGTAACTGCGGGCAAAGTCTGCGGAGAGGTTGAATCAACGAAGTCGGTCTCAGAGATTTATGCGCCAGTTACTGGAGTTGTTACGACCATAAACGATGCATTATCAAATTCACCGGAATCCCTCAACTCCGATCCATATGGAGCGGGCTGGTTGGTCACAATTGAAATCAATACGCCGCCAACTGATCTTTTATCAGCTGCCGAATACGCCACGCTGACCGCTTGACCAAATCCTCTCACCCCCTTAATGTCAGCCTAAGGTTGAGAGTAAAGGGGGTGTCGGTGTGGATCAGTCAGGAAATGAGCTCACAAGCACTCTTCATCTCTCCTCTCGCGAGAGTGCAGCTGCAACGCCTGGAGTTCTCGAGGAGTACATCTCTTCATTAGCCACAGATGATCAAGCTGTAGTGAGAGAGATTCAATCGCTACAGGGCGATAAGGCGATGATTCTTATTTATAGGGGAGAGGGCAAAGGTTCACGATTTCTCATTACCAGTGAGGGCGTAACCATCGGACGATCCTCCGCGAGCTCTATTTTTCTAGATGATGTAACAGTCTCTAGATCGCATGCAGTGGTAGAAAAACAAGTAGTAGATTTCATGTTGCGCGATAGTGGTTCCTTAAATGGCACATATGTCAACGGCGAACCGGCAACTGAAGTAGTTCTTCATTCAGGTGATGAGATTCAAATCGGAAAGTTTCATCTACTTTTTGTATCCGGTGCTTTGCCAAGTAAAAGTAATTAGAGAGATTTTTAACGAATGAATATTCGAAAAGGGGAGCACTAATGGCAGTTCCAGCACGGGCCTACTTGAGCATCGGCGAGGTTCTAAACCGTTTGCGTAGCGACTTCGCAGATATCACTATCTCTAAGATTCGTTTTCTAGAGTCTGAAGGTTTGATTGAACCTCAGAGAACTCCCTCGGGCTACCGAAAATTTACAAGCTCTGATCTCGAACGACTTCGTTATGTTCTCCTTGCTCAACGTGATCAATATCTGCCATTGAAGGTAATAAAAGATAATCTCGATGCGATGGACAGAGGTCTTCCGCCGGCTGCAATAGCAGGAGTTCTTCATCCCTCAATCGCCTTGGCCACTGTCGATGGCGAAATGGCCCCATCGGCCTTCTCCGAAAATAGCGAGATGCGCCTATCGCGCGATGAGCTTTTGAAGAGTTCTGGTATCAGCGATCAAGAGCTAGTTGAGATCGAGAGTTATGGGCTCATTGCAGTGAGAGGTCGCCATTACGATGGTGATGCCCTCGCAATTGCCAAGGCGGTAACAGAGATGGCCAGCTTTGGAATTGAATCTCGTCATCTTCGCTCTTTTAAATCTGCCGCCGATCGTGAGATCGGATTAATCGAGCAGGTTATTTCACCTTTGACTCGTCAAAAATCATCTGAGTCCAAGGCCCGCGCCGAAGAGGTTCAAAAAGAGATCGCCTCATTATCCATTCGACTCCATGCAGCACTTGTCCGCGCTGGTCTGCACCGACTTCGCCCATAAGCGATGTTTATTGGAATGGAAGTAGTCGGCGTTCGAGTCGAGATGCCATCGAATCAGCCGATAGTTTTATTAAAAGAGATCGATGGCTCTAGATTTTTACCGATTTGGGTGGGGGCAAGCGAGGCAAGTGCGATCGCCTTTGCTCAGCAGGGCGTTGAGCCGGCCCGTCCGCTTACCCATGATTTGATGCGCGAGCTTCTCGATACTTTAGATGCCACGGTTACCGCAGTTCATCTGACTGAGCTAAAGGATGGTGTCTTCTACGCCAATCTAATAGTTCGGGATGGGGGCTCAACAACTAGGACGGTTTCAGCGCGGCCATCAGATGCGATAGCTCTGGCGCTACGAACTCATAGCAATATCTTGGCCTCAACCGAGCTCCTCGACGAGGCGGGTATTGAAATCCCCGTTGAGGGCGGTCAGGAGAATCAGGAGGTCGAGCGCTTCAGGCAGTTCCTGGAGGAGATCAACCCTGAGGACTTTGCAGGATAGGGCGAAAACTCTCAATCTCTACTAGAGGTTTGGGTCGTGTCGGTTATTGAAAGCAGGGCACATCTACCTTAGATTTACCAGCACTCCCCAAGAGAATCGAGCACCACGTGGTTTCCCAGGAATTAGAGATCGGCTATCGCGGCGCAACTGCTTGTTCGGCCGCTGGAATCACTTATCGCCAGTTAGATTACTGGGCACGTACATCTCTCGTTGAGCCAAGTATTCGTAGCGCAAGCGGCTCCGGAACTCAGCGTCTCTACGGCTTTCGCGACATTCTGGTATTAAAGATTGTTAAGCGATTATTGGATGCAGGTGTCTCTCTACAAAATATTCGGACAGCGGTCGATCATCTTCGCAATAGGGGAGTGACGGATTTAGAGCGTATTACTTTGATGAGCGATGGAGCTTCGATTTATGAGTGCACTAGCTCAGATGAGATCATCGATTTACTTGCAGGCGGTCAGGGAGTGTTCGGGATAGCAGTTGGAAAAGTCTGGCACGAGGTCGAAGGCTCCCTTTTGATGCTACAAGGGGAGATTAATGGCGAGATTGTTAGTGGCCAAGATAACGATGAGCTCTCGCTTAGACGTAAGAGCAAAGGCGCCTAATTCGCTCTAGTCTGGGACCATGATTGAATACGATGCTTTTTCGCGCCGACATATAGGACCATCTGAAGAGCAGGAACAGACGATGCTCATGGAGCTTGGCTATTCCACTATGGCCGACTTTATCGCCGACGTAGTTCCTGCAAATATCGCAATCGCCGAAAAACTCGATAAACATTTACCCGCACCTCTTAATGAAGTTCAAGCCATTGCAGCGCTTCGCGACCTGGCAGATAAGAATCAAATCTTCAGATCACTGATTGGTAGTGGTTACTACGGCACGATTACTCCGCCAGTAGTAGTGCGCAATGTTTTAGAGAATCCCGCATGGTACACGGCCTATACGCCGTATCAACCTGAAATTTCACAGGGAAGACTCGAAGCCTTGTTTGCATTTCAAACAACGGTCTGCGACCTAACTGCATTACCAATCGCTAATGCTTCGATGTTAGATGAGGGTACTGCCGCTGCAGAAGCGATGACACTTGCTCGCCGCGTTTACAAAGGCAGCGATGATGCAGTATTTCTAGTTGATAGCAAGTGCCATCCACAGACAATTGCTGTTGTACAAACACGTGCAAAGCCACAGGGCATAACCGTCAAAGTTGTTGACCTATTAACTATTCCGACAATTGATGCTGTTTTCGGCGTAATAGTGCAGTATCCAGACACGCACGGCGCGATTAATGATTATTCCGAGCTTGCTACGTGGGCACATAGCAAAGACGCATTACTTATCGCAGCCACTGATCTACTCGCATTGACACTTATCAAAGCACCAGGGGAGTGGGGTGCCGATATCGCAGTGGGTTCGGCGCAGCGCTTCGGTGTTCCAATGGGCTTTGGCGGTCCGCATGCAGGTTTCATGGCCGTGCGAAATGGTTTAGAGCGTTCAATGCCGGGTCGATTAATTGGACAAAGTATTGATTCACATGGAAATCCTGCATTTCGCTTAGCTCTTCAAACACGTGAACAACATATTCGTCGTGATAAAGCGACGAGCAATATTTGTACGGCCCAGGTTTTGCTCGCAGTCATGAGCGCCTTCTATGCAATGTGGCACGGTCCATCCGGATTGAAAATTATTGCGCAGAGAATTAATGATCAGACGATGCAGGTTGCTTCATCGATTAACGCCTCAGGGCACCGCGTCGTTAACGCCAGCTTCTTTGATACGTTGGAAATACAGGTGAAGGATGCTGAGGCTATACATGCCAGGGCTAAGGCCAAGAAGATCAATTTGCGCCGCATAGATTCGCAGCACGTCGGTCTCTCACTCGATGAGTCGACGGATGCGGTTTTAGTCGCAGATCTGATTGAGATCTTTGGAAAAGGCGCAATCTCTTCAGCCGCGCCATCGATTCCACAGAGTCTTTTTAGAACTTCTTCCTATCTGCGTCATCCAATCTTTAATACTCTGAGGTCAGAAACATCGATGCTGCGATACTTACGCATGTTGTCGGATCGCGATCTAGCTCTAGACCGAACAATGATTCCTCTTGGCTCTTGCACAATGAAATTGAATGCAACGACTGAGATGGAGGCCGTTACATGGCCAGAGTTTTCTTCACTGCATCCATTTGCTCCAATAGATCAGAGCGTTGGATCTCGCCAGTTAATCTCGGAGCTATCTGATTGGCTCATTGCAATTACCGGTTATGACGCAGTCTCACTACAGCCCAATGCTGGTAGTCAAGGCGAGTTCGCGGGACTACTTGCAATTCGTAATTACCATGATTCGCGTGGAGATAATGCTCGGACAATCTGTTTGATCCCATCCAGTGCACATGGAACAAATGCCGCGTCGGCTGTCATGGCAGGGATGAAAGTCGTTGTTGTTGAGTGCGATGAAAATGGCAACGTCAGTATCGAGGATTTGAAGAGCAAAATCGCGCTCCATGCATCGTCCTTAGCGGCGATCATGGTTACCTATCCTTCAACGCATGGAGTCTTTGAATCGGCGATTACAGATATTTGCGCAATGGTTCACGAAGCCGGTGGCCAGGTATACGTAGATGGTGCGAATCTAAATGCTCTTGTGGGTCTATCACAGCCAGGAAAATTCGGCGCAGATGTCTCCCACCTCAATCTTCATAAGACTTTTTGTATTCCTCACGGAGGCGGGGGACCGGGTGTTGGACCCGTTATCTCTCGTGCACATCTGGCACCATTTCTTCCCAATCACCCTCTCGATGCCTTGGCAGGACCACAAACTGGTCCTGGGCCAATTAGCGCAGCCCCATATGGCTCTGCCAGCATTTTGCCAATCTCCTGGGCCTACATTCGAATGATGGGTGGAGCTGGATTAACACGAGCGACATCAGTTGCGATTTTGTCGGCCAACTACATGGCAGCAAAACTCAATCCATACTTTCCCGTTCTCTATACGGGGGAGGCCGGTCGTGTTGCCCATGAGTGCATCTTGGATCTACGCGAGATTACTAAAATCAGCGGCGTAAGCGTTGATGACATCGCCAAGCGTTTGATGGATTACGGGTTTCACGCCCCAACCATGAGCTTTCCTGTCTCTGGAACTCTGATGATTGAACCGACTGAGAGTGAAGATATCGCCGAAATCGATAGATTCATTGCGGCGATGGTTTCGATTCATGGAGAGATTCAATCGATTATCGATGGAGAGATAAGCGTGGAGGAGTCAGCGCTCCACCACGCCCCACACACGATTGAATCGGTTATTGGAGCCAACTGGGAGCGTTTGTATCCTCGTGAGCTCGGTGGCCTGCCTACAGTACGTAGCGGCCTAGTCAGCGGCGAGATCATTGGAATGCCGGGCAAGTACTGGCCAACGGTGGGGCGTATCGATGGGGCTCACGGGGATAGGAATCTAATCTGCTCCTGCCCACCCATCTCTGAGTTCGCCTAACTTTACATAATGTAACTTATCGGCGTTAGATATAGCGCTGACTGCGCTTACGCCCAAGGGCAAATAGCCATAACAATGTCGCTATCAACGCCCAATCTCCAGCTCGATCTCTGGGAGTTTGGCTAGTGATTAACTCTGGCTCGGCAAATATGTGTGCCGGTGTATGAATCTGCGTACTTTGAATTATTTTTCCTGCGTAGTCAATTTGTGCAGATATTCCAGTTGTCGACACTGAGAGAATATTTCTTCCATGTTCAATAGCTCGAACTCTAGAAATCGCTAACTGTTGTGCAGTCTCTGCCGATCTGCCAAATGTCGCACTATTTGTCTGTACGACTATGAGATTCGACGAAATTGCCGCCTTATGAAGAATCTCATCGTCGATGAGTTCAAAGCAGATTATCGGCGCAATTTTGGCAGCTCCAATTGAGAATATTGTCGATTTATCACCGGCTGAAAAATCCTCCACTGAATCGGTAAATGGTGAGATTTTCTCGGCTAAGGCTCTTAATGGAATGTATTCGCCAAACGGGGTTAAATGCTGCTTTATATATATTTTCTTCTCATCCCATCCCCAAAGTATCGAAACATTTTGAAGCTCATTGTTTTGACGTATTACTGCGCCGACAATCAATGGGTGTTCGAAAGCATCGAGTGTTTTCGAAAGCTCTTGGTTGGTGAATGGATCTACATCTACGGCATTTTCTGGCCACAATATGAAGTCGACATCGCTATTTAATTGTAAAGCCTTATTTGTTTCCTGTACGTGATTGTTAAAGACTTCAGTCGCTCTGGAATTAAAATCCAAACCTAACTGGGGCACATCGCCTTGAACCATCAATACTTTGACAGTTCCAACGTTTTGTATATTCAGTGGAATCAACAGAAGAAATAGAGGCAATAAAGGCAGAATTGTTAAACGCTTTTGTAATATTGAAAATAACACCAATGCGATTGAGAGAGTTATCGCGCTAAGACCCGCTGCCCCACCGAAGGCTGCTATCCCCCGATAAGGAGAGTCTGCTTGTGAATAAGCGATTCGTAACCATCCAAAACCTTGGAATGGAAAACTCCCCCGAATCTCTTCAAGAATCAAAAATATCAAAGGATAAAACGCAATTGAACACTTTTTTATCAGACCTAAGGGAATAAAAAGCACGGCTTGACCTACGGCAAGGATTATCCAGGGTGTTGAACCCACATAAATACTCGTCCAATGCAGTGCAATTGTATTAAAAGTTAGTGCAAAAATAAATGCATTAAGGAATGGCCGAGAAGAGCTCTTTAAACTTTGCATATGTAAGGCAATAGCCAAAGGAGCAGACCACCACAGTGAAAGAGGAGCAAAGGCTGCACTTAGTAATGCACCGCTGATAATACTGAGGAGAATATTTACCAACCGAGTGCACTGATCAAACGATCAACGCTGGCACCCAGTCCGTAGCGCTCCTTAAACCGATAAATCTCTGAAAGATCTGCAGGCGCCTTGGGCATCGACAGATCAACTTGAGGTAAAGCTACATTTCTGGCAACTTGTACAACTGTTGGGGCAATTTTAAGGTAATCAGTACCAGCGATGATCTTTTTAGCTAATGCGGCTGGCAAGGCATCATGTCCAGCATGGGCTCCGGCTAACACCTCATCCACAGTTGCAAAGTTGTTGACAATCAACGCCGCACCTTTTTCGCCAATACCGCGAACACCTGGAAGACCGTCAGATGGATCCCCGCGAAACATTGCAAAGAGGGCATACCTCTCCCCCGGAATTTGATACTTATCTGAAACATATTTAATGTCGACTAAATCATGGGCCGATATTCCCTTAGCCAAATAAACCACTTTGATATCACGTTGATCATCGACCATTTGGAAAAGATCACGGTCACCTGTAACGATTCTAATTGGCCCCTTTTCAACCTCGGCATATGTAGCCATTACATCATCGGCCTCGAAATCATCGACGCCCACAACTGGTATTCCAAAGAGATCAAGTAAGTCTAAAAGAATTGGAATCTGCGGTGTAAGAGTTTCTGGCTCTTCCTCTTCATCCCCCTCCTCTTCTAAACGGTTAGCTTTGTAGTCAGGAAATAACTCCACACGCCATGTTGGTCGCCAATCACCATCTAAACATGCAACGATGCGATTTGGTTTATAGATACTCATCAATCGTGCGGTCATATCGATATAGCCACGGATAGCATTTACTGGAGTGCCATCAGGTGCAACCAAAGTATCTGGCATTCCATAATATGCGCGATACCAAAGTGAGGCGCTATCTAAAAGCATGAGGGTCATATTTCTCCCATAAGGTAGGAAACTACCCCGCGATCAATTCGTTTGACGGCGTCCCTACAGACTGGGCGCAGTTTTTCACTAGCACCCGCTATTTGATTAAGGAGATCGATTAACTGTTTAGTAGTGCGAACAAAATCACCGACCGACATATCGCTACCTTTGAGCACGCTTTGAAGTGAGCCACCACTTGCCCACTTATATGAAATCCAACAAAAACCAGCATCGGGTTCACGTTGAGTCTTGACTCCAAACTGCGTCTCTATCTCCTCCAGTTGCGCCCAGATTGAAATGACTTCGGTGAGCGCATTCGAAACCTTAGGACTTGGCATTTTCGGAGCTTGCTTTTCGATCGATCTGGTCTCAAAGATCATGCATGACGCGATCGATAGAAGTTCATTTGCAGTCAGTTCATCAAAGAGTCCGCAGCGAATCGATTCGGTCAATAAAAGATCTGATTCTGCGTAGATTTTAGTCAGAATCTTTCCTTGTGGCGTTGGCTTTTCACCCTCGATATAGTTTAAATGGTCTAGTACCTGACAGATTTGGTCGAAAGTCTTTGCAATAACATTCGTACGGCTCTCAACGCGATTACGCAACCCCTCGTTTTCACGGTTTAGGCGTCCAGCACGTTCGGCAAAACGGGCATGATCTTCACGCTCGTTGCAGCTATGACAACTGTGATTGCGCATCGATTTTCGGAGATCGCTTAAATCACTCTCTAGACGAGAACGCTGACGGTTATCGAAGCTCTTCTTTTGATCACGGCGACTAAGAAGAACTTCAACCTCTTTGATTTCTCGCCGAATACTTGCGTAGTCGATGAAATCGCCAAGGTGGCACTGCGCGTTGACTAAAATCTCTTCGATTGCAACTTCATTCTTGCGAATCTGCCTTGAAAGTCCCACGACGGCGCGGTCGGCCTGGAACTGAGCAAAGGATGATTCAAGAGATCTACGTGCACGCTCTTTCCCAAAGCGTGCAATGAGATTTATCGACATGTTATATGAGGGGCTAAAAGATGAACGAAGCGGATACGTGCGAGTTGAAGCAAGGCCTGCGGCAGCGGCTGAATCAACCGTTGGCGACCATTGGATTACAGCGTTACCTTCAATATCGATTCCCCGGCGGCCAGCTCGACCAGTCAACTGGGTGTACTCCCCCGGCGTAATAGGAACATGGGCCTCGCCATTGAACTTCATGAGCTTTTCCAGAACAACGGTACGGGCAGGCATGTTAATTCCGAGTGCCAGAGTTTCAGTGGCAAATACCGCCTTCACCAAACCACGTTGGAACAAATCCTCAACAGCGCCTTTAAAGCTTGGAAGCAGACCAGCATGGTGTGCGGCGATTCCACGCTCTAGAGCCGTTAACCATTCATTGAAGCCTAGGACTTCTAGATCCTCAGTCGAGATGTTAGAGATATATTTCAGAGCAGTGGCTTTTATTTCGACGCGCTCTTCAGGCGAAGTTAAACGAATGCCTGCTGCGAGGCACTGTTTAACGGCAGCATCACAACCAACTCTTGAAAATATAAAGGTGATTGCTGGAAGCATATTTTCGCGCTGTAGTTTCTCAACTACGTCTGCGCGCGTTAAGCGCTCTTTTGGTTCGCTGTATCGACCTCTACGATGTCTATCCATCGATGACTTGCGCATCGCTTCGCGCTCTCGCTGCAAAATCTCTGGGTTAATCTCTCCAGGCCGTTGGAAGAGATCCATCATGCGGTTGCCAATAAGAACATGCTGATACAAAGGTATCGGTCTAATTTCGCTCACTATAACCGTCGTATTTCCACGTACCTCTCCAAGCCACTCACCAAACTCTTCGGCGTTGGAAACGGTGGCCGAAAGAGAAATAACCTGAACGCTCTCCATGAGATGGATGAGTACCTCCTCCCAAACAGCGCCTCGAAATTTATCAGCCAGGTAATGAACTTCATCCATGACTACATAACCCAGATTGGTAAGAGTTGAGGAGCCGGCATATAACATATTGCGAAGAACTTCGGTTGTCATAACCAAGATATCGGCTTCGGAGTTAATACTTGTATCGCCAGTAAGCAGGCCGACCCTATCTTGACCAAACTTTGCTACAAACTCTGAGTACTTCTGATTGGATAGAGCTTTAATTGGCGTTGTGTAAAAACACTTCTTGCCCAAATTAATCGCAAAATATGCTGCGAACTCTCCCACTACAGTTTTTCCTGCACCAGTCGGTGCCGCAACAAGTACACCACTGCCCTCTTCAACGGCGTGACATGCAGCGATTTGAAATGGATCAAATTCAAAATCGAATGTAGAAAGGAACTCTTGGGTTACAGGATGAGCGCCGCGAACTTTGGCAGCTGCATATTTTTGAGCGGGTGTACTCATGGAAGCCACGTCTGCATAACGCCTGGGATACATTCTGCG
>WLHG01000059.1 GCA_009702845.1 Actinomycetota bacterium | reverse complement strand
GAACCCAAGAAGAGATTGCCCAACTGCTCAACTGGTGTTGATGCATAAAAATATGCCGGCAAATCTTGGTGATCTATTAATGCGCGATACGTTGCAAATGAACTATCGCTGACTAACTGCATGCACTCATTCCAGCTCGATAAATCTTTTGGTGATTGGCGAGGAGCACGGTTGAGAACTGTTGCTTCAAGGGAGGCGGCAAGAGTTAGCTCAATGTTTTCCCGGGCAAGGGATGCAAGCGAATACTTATCGCTAATAACTTCGCCCTGCTCCGTCATCTTAATCTGACCATCCACCGAGCCCCAAGGAAGCGCAACTAAAGCCTCATACGTTGGTCCGCCACCACGACCAACGGATCCACCACGGCCGTGAAACAGGCGCAACTTAACGCCATGTCGCATCGCTACATCTCGAAGAGAGCGTTGTGCACGGTGGATTTCCCATTGACTCGTTGCAATACCCGCATCTTTATTAGAGTCGGAATATCCCAGCATTACTTCTTGGACATCTCCACGGAGGGAGATAAGTAAACGATAAGCCGGATTGCTCAAAAGTTTTTCAAGGATTTCACCTGCAGCTCGCAGTTCGGCCACAGTTTCAAGCAGTGGGGCAAATCCGATTCGGGCCTTCTTATTTTTGAGGTTAATAAGCCCGGCTTGCTGAGCAATCACAACGGCTGCGATTAAATCATCTGCACCCTTTGTCATCGAAACGATATATGTCTCAATTGCTTCAGAGCCAAAGCGATCTATCAAATCGGATACGGCAAAAAAAGTATCGAGTGTCTTTTGCGCCATACTATCCAAACTAGTCACATCTAGGTTTGTATCAGCGGCTAAAAATGCGGCGAGAATTTCGAACTTTTCGTCATGTGTTTTTTCGATGTAACCCGCAATATTGGTTGCCTGCATCAGAAGATTATGGTGAGCATCTGAATGCTCGCGAATATCCATCGTTGCATGTGTAATACCAAAGGCAGCGACCGTTCGAATCGTGCGCTCTAATAGACCCGTAGCAATGAGCTCACCTTTGTGCGCAAAGAGTGAGTCGCGCATAAGCATTAGATCTGCTATTAATTCAGAGGCCTCGGCGTAGTCACGGTGCTCAACATGTGGAGCACCCTTTGCATGGCGATCACGTGTTAGCGCTAGGCGATGGACGATCGCAGTCGCTTTTAAACGATATGGCTCTTGCGCATTAAGGCGAAGGAAGCGTGGTTCGAACTCGGTGATGTACTTTAAATCATTTTCCACAGAGGCGGTCAGTTCGGGAGTTGCTCCGATAATTCGACTTGAAATTGAAAGCATCTGGCGTAGCGCATCCATCGCTGCAATAGTTGTTCGAATCGCGTGACCGACTTGAAGCACCATTGCATCGGTTGTGACTTGAGCGTTCACATTTGGGTTACCGTCTCGGTCTCCGCCGATCCAACTTCCAAAAGTTAGTGGGCGAGCGGTAACCGGTACGACAACATCGATACGCTTCATCTCGCGTGCAAAATCATTGAGAACTTCTGGGACTGTTTGTTTAAATAAATCATCGAGGTAGTAGAGGGCGTTCATAGCTTCATCAAGAGGCTCGGGCTGTCCAACTCGTAGTTCATCTGTCTGCCACAGTAGGTCGATTGTTTCGGCAAGACGCTCTGCCTGGGAAGGGTTACGTGAATCCTCAAGCAAATCTGCAATCTGTCCCATCTTGCTCAATACTGAACGGCGCGCAGCCTCTGTTGGATGCGCGGTAAATACTGGACGCACTGACATTTCATTTATCCATTGCGAAATTTCGGCAGTTGATAGTTCATGTCCGGGCGTTTGAGCTTGTAGTGCGGCTTCAATCTTGTCGACCGCCCGCGTCAACCATGATCCACCATCTGCCCGCGCATCGGCTAGGACTCGTGCGCGGTGTACTTGCTCTGCAATGTTGGCCAAATTGAAATAGGTACTAAAGGCTCGTACCAACTGCACTGAATCCTCAACAGAAAGTGATGCAAGAAGCTCCACGCCATCGCCTTCGCGCACCGCCATTCGAACTTTTTCAACGAGGGCTAGGAGTTCGGCGCCTTCTTGGCGCACCAAAGTCTGGCCGAGTAAATCTCCGAGCTTGCGCACATCGCTACGCAGAGCGGCATCATCTGCTGCAACTGCCCCGCCAATGCCTTCAATGCTCATGGGGTTATCCTCTCAGTTCGCCGTGAGCGTTGGCGACAAATTAGAATGAGTTCATTAGCCCCCTCCCATTTGGGAACGGGGCCTTAGGGCGTTTCTCGGGGAGGTGCACGATGCGTGGATTAATTAATACTCTGCCCTCAACGGCCAATGAATCTCACATTGTGGCACCTTCGGCGATGTACCCCTTTTTACTTGCTGCCAAGGCCGATGAATCACCGATCCTCGTTATCACTAGTTCAAGTAGGAGTGCTGAGGATTTAGTCAGTGAACTTCGCGAACTACATAACAACGTTATGGAGTTTCCAGCCTGGGAAACGTTGCCGCATGAGCGGTTGAGTCCTCGCAGTGACACGGTTGCGCGGCGCATTGCAACGCTCTATTCGCTGGGAGAAAAACAGAGAGTTAATCCAATAGTTGTTACTCCCGTACGTGGTGCTATTCATCGCATTATTGGCGATCTTGGAAAATCCGCCTTAATGAAATTAGAGATTGGCAAAGAACAATCACTGGATCTATTAGTTCGCCATTTAGCCGCCCTTGCATATACACGCACCGACTTAGTAGAGCGCCGTGGTGAGTTTGCGGTGCGTGGTGGAATCATCGACCTATTTTTGCCACTAAGTGCACACCCAATACGTATAGATTTTTTTGGTGATGAGATTGAGGATATTAGTTACTTTGAAGTTTCAGACCAACGAACTTTCGCTCCAGTAATAGGCAGTGTCGAAATCTTTCCATGCCGTGAGTTTTTAATTACTCCGACTATTAGGGCACATGCACTAGAGCTTAAAGAGAACCTGCCGAGTGCAAGCGAGCTGTTAGAAAAAATAAGTGAAGGAATATCATTTGAAGGAATGGAGTCATTGATCCCACTTCTAATTGACGAGACACAAACTCTTTTGGCAAGAATGCCCACCAATACACGGGTTGTATTCATTGATTACGAGCGAATCAGATCGCGAGCAGGGGATCTCTTGGCAACCAATGAAGAGTTTCTTAACGCCTCATGGTCAAATGCCGCCCATGGTGCAATCGCTCCAATCCATGACAGCTCGGGAACTTATATGTCATGGGATATCTTTGAAAAAGAGATCACCGACTGCGGATTCTCGCGCGTAGATCTCTCGCCCTTTGGAAGCGATCTTGCAGACGATACTGAGTTTTTGGAGTACCGAGCGATCGATCCGATGCGCGGTGATATTGAGCGCACAGTTGCAGCTCTACGAGAGGCCGTTGAAGCCCATTTCACCGTTGTCTTTGCAACTCATGGCCATGGCATGTTGGAGCGTTATGCCGGCATTTTCCGTAACGCTGATTTGCCCGTACATATCGTTGAACAACTAAGTGCCACGCCGACAAAGGGCAGTATTCACTTAACAACCTCGGTTATTGCACATGGTTTTGAGAGCCAGAGCGAGCAAATCTTTTTCATGACTGAACGGGATTTAACTGGGAGTAAGGGCAGCGTCAAAGATAATCAACGATTACCATCAAAGAGAAAGGCGGCCATTGATCCCCTTGAGCTTCGCGCCGGCGATTTTGTTGTTCACGAACAACATGGAATCGGACGCTACATAGAGCTAGTTCAACGCACGGTCGCCGGGGTAACTCGGGAGTACTTAGTCATTGAATATGCATCGGCAAAGCGTGGCCAACCTGGAGATCGAATCTTTGTGCCGACCGATGCACTCGAACAGGTAAGTAAATATGTTGGCGGTGAAGCGCCGACAGTGCATCGAATCGGCAGCGGTGAATGGCAGAAAGCAAAGGGTCGCGCCCGTAAAGCGGTGCGCCAAATTGCAGGAGAGTTAATCCGTTTATATGCCGCACGCACGAGCTCACCAGGTTTTGCATTTTCACCTGACACACCATGGCAACGCGAACTTGAAGACTCTTTTTCCTACATTGAAACGCCAGACCAACTCTCAACAATTAATGATGTAAAAGCAGACATGGAACGCCCGTACCCGATGGATCGAATCATTTGCGGAGATGTTGGTTATGGCAAAACTGAAATTGCTATTCGCGCCGCATTTAAAGCCGTTCAAGATGGCAAACAGGTGGCAGTACTTGTCCCTACAACTTTGCTAGTCCAGCAACATACAAAGACTTTCGCCGAGCGCTATGCGGGCTTTCCTATAAAAACCGCAGGCCTATCGCGCTTTAATACGGCTAAAGAGGGCAAAGAGATAATTGAAGGATTATCAAATGGAAGCGTGGATGTTGTCATCGGTACGCACAGAATTCTCTCCAAGGATGTTGTATTCAAAGACTTAGGCTTAGTAATTGTCGATGAAGAGCAACGTTTTGGAGTTGAACAAAAAGAGGCGCTTAAGAAGATGCGCACTACGGTCGATGTCTTAGCTATGTCGGCAACGCCTATTCCGCGAACGCTAGAGATGGCAGTTACTGGAATTCGCGAAATGTCCACGATAACAACACCACCTGAAGAGCGCCATCCGATTTTGACCTACGTTGGCCCAGCCGAGGAGGGTCAGATTACGGCAGCGATTCACCGCGAGCTTTTGCGTGATGGTCAGATTTTCTATCTGCACAACCGAGTTGAAAGTATCGATCAAGCAGCATCGCGTTTACAAGAGTTGGTGCCTGAAGCTCGTATCCGAGTTGCACATGGGCAGATGAGTGAAGGGGCGCTTGAGGATGTAATCCTCGGTTTTTGGAATCGCGATTTCGATGTTTTAGTGAGTACAACTATCGTTGAAAGCGGCTTAGATATTCAAAACGCTAATACTTTAATCGTTGAACGAGCCGACCGCTTCGGGCTATCTCAACTTCACCAATTGCGCGGTCGAGTTGGCCGGGGCCGCGAGCGCGCATATGCATATTTTCTCTACCCAGCTGATCAACCGCTATCCGAGCTCGCACATGAGCGATTAACAACTATCGCGGCAAATACCGATTTAGGTTCTGGAATGCGAGTGGCGCTAAAAGATTTAGAGATACGTGGTGCTGGAAATCTTTTGGGTGGCGAACAATCAGGCCATATCGCCGATGTGGGTTTTGATTTATATATGCGCATGGTTGGCGAAGCGGTTAATGATTACAAGAAGGGAATCATTGAAACGGAAGAAAGAGTTAGTGATTGTAAAATCGAGCTTCCAATAAATGCACACCTGTCCACTGAGTATGTTCCCGGTGAACGTCTACGTCTTGATTTATATCGCCGCTTAGCCGATGTTAAAAATAACGATGACGTCGAATCGATTCGAGCCGAGTTACTAGATCGCTTTGGAGAACTCCCAGTAGAGGCCGAAGCCCTGTTGGGTGTGGCATCCCTTCGGGCTCTGGCTAAGGCGGCGGCATTGACCGAGGTTGTCGTTCAAGGAAAGTTCTTGCGCTTGGCACCCTTAACGTTGCCTGAGTCCAAGGCGTTACGCCTGTCACGTTTATACCCGGGCTCGCTCTATAAATCAGCGGCAAGCACGGTATTAGTGGCGCTAAAGAAGCCTGATACATGGAATCCGTCCGAGAACGCTCCTGTCATAGTGGATACTTCTCTTCTGGCCTGGGTCATTGAGGCCCTTAACCAATTGTGCCCACCACCGAAAGCGAGTTCATAGTGAAGAAGTTTCTTGCCGTAATGACCGTAGCAGCTGCATTATTACTATCCGGTTGCTCACAAGTTGGTGCCGCGGCAACGCTTGGTGATACAAAGATTACTCAAGCAACTGTGCAGTCAAGCATTGATGCCATCCTTGCAGCCCGCGTTGGGGTCGATATTTCACAGATGCAGTTGGAAACTGGCGAGTTACTCAACCGCGCACAACTCCGCTTTCACTTATTAACTGCGCTACTTCGCGCTACAGGTGAAGAGTTAAAACTCACAGTCTCGAAGGCTGAAATCGATACTCGCCGCCAAAGTATTATCGATCAAGTTGGAGGCGCAGAAGGTCTACCTGAAGCCCTCGTGAGCGCTGGTATCGCACCAAATGATTTAGATACATATATAGAGGCGATGACATTTTCGGACAAGATTAGCCAAGCGCTAACGGCAAGCGGAGTTCCACAAGACGCGCTTGGCGAGGAAGTACAAAAGCTCGTTGTTGCAAAGGCAAAAGAGCTCGGTGTAACTGTTAACCCACGCTACGGCACATGGGATGGCACAATTGCAGATGTAGTTGCAGTTGACTCTGCAAGTCCTGCAGTCACACCAGCAACTAAGTAATTTACGGCGATGGAAGGTTCACAACTTCAGCGCCTTGTTGAAGTTATGGACCAACTTCGCTCACCCGGAGGATGTCCTTGGGATGCCGAACAAACGCATGAATCGCTACTGAAATACTTACTAGAAGAGTCGTACGAGTTTGTTGATGCGGTTCAAAGCGGCAACCGTGTCGATATGCGTGAAGAGCTCGGTGATGTCTTACTCCAAGTCTATTTTCATGCACGTATTGCCGAAGAAGACCCTAATGATCCATTCTCTATTCAGGACGTTGCCGAATCTAT
>WLHG01000058.1 GCA_009702845.1 Actinomycetota bacterium | reverse complement strand
TCTTTTTGAATAGCTGTTTTTCGTTCAGTGCAACAGGAATGATTTTGGTACCAGTTGGTGCAATGTGGCGACTCTGCAATACAAAAGACATTACTTTCTTAAATACCGGTCCACCTAGGGATCCTCCATAGTGCAGACCTTTTGGATCTTGAATAGTCACGCTGATGACATAAGCGGGCTTATCAGCTGGTGCAAAGCCAATGAAGGAAGCGGTGTAGCCACGATAACAACCACACGTGTCGTCAATGCGCATCGCTGTTCCAGTTTTACCGGCGACTCGATAACCAGCAATCGCAGCACTTGGCGCGGTACCTGATGCCGATACAACGCTCTCCATCATGATGCGCATAGCTTGAGCGGTTTGAACACTAACAACGCGCTCACTAGTTCGACCTGGCGCTGGCGTGAAGTTTCCGCTTGAATCACTGGTACCGGCGATAACCGTTGGCGATACGCGAACGCCATGATTTGCGATCGTGGCAAAGATACTCGTTGCCTGCATAGCCGTCAGTGAATATCCCTGCCCAAAAGCTACGGTCGGTGCAGTTGTGCCCGACCAATCTGCAACCTTTGGCAGGATCCCTCGTGATTCACCAGGTAGACCAGAGCCAGTCTTACTGCCAACACCAAACTTTGAAAGATAGTTATACAAAACATCGTGAGATAAAAGCTCGCCAATTTGTATCGCACCGGTATTACTTGATACCGCCAAAACCCCTGATGCTGTTAAGCGCTCCGTTGGATGTCTTTCGTGGTCGTGAAAAGTTTTAGTTGAACGCTTGAGCGCATATGGAATCGTGAAAACAGTCTCCGGCGTGATCTTCTTCTCTTCTATTGCCGCAGCAATGGTCATAACTTTTCCGGTTGAGCCTGGTTCATAAACATCCTGCACTGATGGATTACGCATTGCAACAAGAGAGACCTTTGAAGTGTGGTTTGGATCAAATGTTGGTGCCGTTGCATGGGCTAAAATCTCACCGGTCTTTGGATCCATCACAATTACGGTTCCGCTAATTGCGCCAGATGCTTTGACTACATCGGAAATCGCTTTCGCTGCAACCCATTGAATATCTCTGTCGATTGTCAGTCGAACGCTTGTCCCAACTTGGGCCGGAATAATCTCTGACTGCGAGCCAGGAATTTCAGCGCCGTAACCATTTGCATATGAATACTTACCATCAACACCAGCTATAGATGAATTCATACTCGATTCAAGTCCAGTGGCGCCTTTTCCATCGTGATTGACGAAGCCAACCAAGGATGCGATGAGAGAGCCCGATGGATACTCGCGTATATAGCCGCGTTCTGGGAAGAAACCGATAATGCGATCTGGACTCATTCCTGGAAACTGTGCGTTAAATGTCGCCATTGCGGCACTGAGTTTTTGCCACAAAGCGGGTTTAGCATTTTGGTAGACCATGTTCCACTTACGTTTTCCTGTGATGCTCGCAGTAACTTCTGAAACAGTTAATCCTAAAATTGGCGCAACAAAGTTTGCAACTCGTGCTGGATTAGTAATTTGAGTTTGATCGACAACGATGCTGGTGGCAGCCACACTTCGAGCAAAGGCAACGCCATTGACATCAGTAATCGCACCCCGTGGGGCCGGTAAAGTACGCGTATTCTCCATCTCGTTAACGGCGCGCAAGCGATAATCGCTTGCTTGAACTGCTTGAACCTGTATTAGCCGAACGGTAAAAAGCACCATTGCAACTGCAATAACAAGGATTAAAAACCTGATTCGATTATGAGCAAGTGCAAAATTACCCATTGCCGAAGCCACCTTGATTTGCAGAGGGCTGATCTAAATTCAAGAAGGTAGGTGTCTCTGATGGCTTCATTCCTAAGGCAAGAGCTGCATGTGAAAGTGATTCTGGAGAGGACTTTTTATCAATGGCACGAGCGATCGCTTCACGCTGATCACTGACCATTTTAGCTTCGAGTTTTAAATGTGTTAGTTGAAAAGCATCCTGAGCAAGCAGGGTGTTTATTACGAGCAGAGATAAGAGTCCAGCAACTCCGACGGCCGAGACAAAGATTGCAAAGAATTTTCGATCGGCCTGTTTTCCAGCCGATAAGTCAGGAACAAGTTTCAGCGCGACTTGTGCCGATTTCTCAGCCAGGATCTCTTTCGAACGTGTAATCGCTGGTGCAAATGCGGTCATAGCCATTATGCAGCCGTCCTCTCGATTGCACGGAGTCGTACCGATGCCGAGCGGGAATTCTCTTCAAGCTCTTGCGCTCCTGGAGTCTGACTTCCTTTAATGACTAGTGAGAACTTGGCAGCAAACTCTGGTAGCTCGAAAGGCAGGTCTCGAGGAGTCCCTGATTTTGTCGATGCGACAAAGAGCTCTTTAACAATTCGATCTTCAAGAGATTGAAACGACATGACGACTAAACGCCCTCCCACGCTAAGGAGTTTGAGCGCAGATGGAAGTGCTCTTGTGATTGCGCCAAGTTCGTCGTTCGTTTCAATGCGAAGGGCTTGAAATGTGCGCTTGGCTGGGTTGCCGCCCGTACGCCTGGTGGCGGCCGGAATAGCATTTTTAACCAGTGTTGCCAATTGGGTTGTCGAGTTAAGCGGTGCGATGTTTCGAGCCTTAACAATCGCTTCTACAACTCGAGTTGCAAACTTTTCTTCTCCGTAAGTACGCAATATACGTACCAACTGACCTGGCTCATATGTGTTAACAATTTCTGCCGCAGTTAAAGATTGCGTCCGATCCATACGCATATCTAAAGGAGCATCATGGGAGTATGAGAAGCCTCGGTTAGCTTCATCAAGTTGCATTGAGGAAACGCCTAAATCAAAAAGAGCGCCAGTTATATGTGTGTATCCAAATGACTCGACAACATCAGCGATTGAATCAAAGGTGGCGTGCTTGGTAAGTAGTCGATCTGCAAAGGGAGTTAACCTGGCTGATGCACTTGCAAGAGCTTCGGAATCGCGGTCGATGCCGATGACTTTCAATGTTGGAAATTTTCGAAGTAAAGCCTCAGTATGCCCACCTAGTCCCAATGTGGCATCCACGACAATTGGATTCTCACTTGCGTTAATTGCAGGGGCAAGGAGATCAATGCATCGATCAAGCATTACAGATACATGTGCGCTTTTATCAATCATCACTCCCCCTTTACTTGTAACTAAGTTGCTATCGGTTTTTCGTATTACGACTCTTATCTCTGGTCACCGCCGGCCGACGGATCTATTTAGTAGCGGCGCCGGGGAAGGGGCGCCGATACGTTCGAAGGGTCGGCGGTGGCCACAGATAAGAGTTAGTTAGAACAGTCCTGGAAAGACCTCCTCAGAAACATCGGCGAAGCTCTTCTCGCGATCGGCTAAATATTCATTCCATGAAGTTGCATCCCAAATTTCAACTCGAGTGTTTGCTCCAATAACTACGCAATCTTTTTCAAGTCCTGCATATGTGCGAAGGCTTTGAGGAATAGTTATGCGACCTTGACGATCAGGAATCTCATCGTGTGCACCTGCAAACATCACACGGCTGTAATCACGAGCTGATTTTGCAGTGACTGGCGCTTGTTTTAGCGTTTGAGTAATAATTTCAAATTCACTTGAAGGAAAAACATAAAGACAACGCTCTTGTCCTTTAGTAATTACGAGTCCCGATGCCAATTCGTCACGAAATTTTGCAGGGAGAATGAGTCGGCCCTTTTCATCAAGGCGTGGTTCGTGGGTACCTAAAAACATCCGTACCCCTTCCCCAAGGTTCTTCGGCCGAATCACGTATCGGCTTAGTCCCCCACTTTACTCCATTTCCCTCCTTTTTGCACCACTTTTTGCCACTTTTCTCCCTTTCTCGCCCACTAGCTCCCAGTTTCAGAGATAAAAAAAGGCCCCCATAATGGAGGCCTTACGTGCGAATACGTACTAGGGGTTACTGATTATTACGCTCATCCCAGCGCTCTTCTAAACGGGAGCCAAAAGCCTTGCTTTTGCGAGCGCCCTTTGTGCGCGGGGCTTTACCGGAGAGCGATGAGAGCAGGGCGATAACCCCGCCCAAAGCGAAGAGGAAGCCTAGAACTCCAACTGGCGTTACCTTGGCGACGAGGCCACCGAAGAGCGTTGCGATCCCTAAAAGAATCAGTGCAAGTCCAAGCAGCGTTCCACTTCGACGCAACGGCTTAGCCTCCCCAGAAAGAGCTGAAAAAAGGCGCGGATCCTCGGTTAAAAGGGCGGCCTCCATCTCCTGGAGCATTCGCTTCTCATGATCGGATAGTGGCATAGGGCAACAATAGAGAATTTTTCGAGAAGGTGCTACTTATTCTTCACTCTCCTGGCTGGGTTTAATTAAGCGGGCGGGACGCACGCTTCCTGCGCCAAAGCGAGCCCTGGCACGGTCTATCGCGCCATCTGCCTGTCGCCAGCCACTCTCTCGGGCTCCTAGAACCATCTGCTCGGGGGCTCCTCCGCTCAAATTCTCCAGTGATACCCCGACTAGGCGAAGCCGAGCTCGATCTATACGCAAGGCTTCATAGAGCCCTTTGACCACTTCATATATCTCATGGGTTCCATCGACGGGAAGCGCCAGTGTTTTAGATCTATTAATCGTCGAGAAATCGGCGAAACGCACTTTGATTGAAACTGTCTTTGCAAATAAATCTTTATCTCGAAGCCTTGCCGATGAGCGCTCTGTTAATCGTAAGAACTCGGTCAGAATCTGCGCCGGATCATCTAAATCTTGCGGGAAAGTTTCGGCCGAGCTAATACTCTTTTCGGCATCATGTGGTGTTACATCGCGATAGTCACGGCCCCAGGCAAGTTCGTATAACGATGCACCACTTGCTTGACCAAGTGCACGTATCAAAGTTGCCCGAGGCAGATTCGCAATATCTTCAATTGTGCGAAGTCCAAGGCGCTCAAGTGTTTCGGCAGTCTTTGGTCCAACTCCCCACATCGCTTGTATCGGCAATGGATGCAAGAAAGTTAGGATTCGATCGGATGTAATCTCTAGCATTCCATTTGGCTTGCAATGTTGCGAGGCAAGTTTTGCAATGAACTTTGACGGGGCAATTCCGACTGAACATGTGATGCCCTCTTGCGCCTCTACCTTTGCACGAATTGCCGTTGCAATTTCGCGAGGTGAACCCAGCAAGCGTTGTACGCCACTTACATCTAAGAAGGCCTCATCAACTGAGACGGGTTCAACCCATGGTGTAAAGCTGTCAAAGATTTCCATCACATTTGATGAGACCTCTTGGTAGCGCGCCATATCGACGGGTAAAAAAATCGCATGCGGTGCTAATCGACGAGCTCGGCTCACGGGCATGGCTGAGTGAATGCCAAATTTACGCGCCTCATAATTTGCCGCAGAGACAACGCCGCGCACTCCCATTCCAATGACAATTGCCTTGCCTTTTAATTCAGGGTTATCGCGTTCGGCAACGGAGGCAAAGAATGCATCCATATCAACGTGAAGAATCGAGGCCGAACTCATATTGCCAGCGTACTTTCTTTAGCGCGCCATGTTTCATATGCCGCGCGCAAATCCCAGGCACCTGTCCCTCGAATTGAGATCCCCCGTGCCCCCGTACGCCGAGTAACGCCCCGAACCAGTAGCAGGGATGATGAATACAGGGTGCTAGCAAAGTCAGTCTGAGCATCACTAAAAAATGCTGAATCGCTGCAGCCGTAGCCATCATCGAGGGTTAAAAAGATGACTCGCTTCCCCGAACGTACGGGCGGAGTCTGCATCGCAACTTTTATGCCAGCTACAAGAACGCTAGATCCTGAACGCGTATCCAGCAACTGCGATGATCGAACAGCGCCGATAGCGTTAAGAAAATCGCTATAGAACTCGATTAAATGATGTGACATATCGATGCCTAAACGTTCGACTTCGTGGCGCACACTTTCGGCAGAGTTCATACCGGGTAGGCCGCTACTAATGAGGGCGGGTGGGGCAAAAGCTAAGTTCATCTGCGCACCAGAGATAGCTTTGTTTGGTGAGCGTTCTAAATCAGATAGATGTAGCAAGAGGTCGCGGCGGTTGAGATCACTGTGCAGACGATCGAAGGCACCAGTAAGAATCGCACTCTCTGTAACAGGTGCGCTGCTGCCAGAGCGATGCACAAAGTCAGATAGATCTGTGTAGGGACGTCCGGCGATAATCGATGCGATCTCACCATCACTAATCTTTGAAATAGTCGAGAGTGCAATCCGAATCGCGCTGCCTTGATCTTCAACTCGATAGCAGGAATCGGATTCATTAACATCTAGTGGTGCGATAGCAATCGACATCTGCCGCGCCTCATCAACGATTAAACGTTTGGGATACATGCCCGGCTCATGCGTGAGAACTCCCGCCAAAAAAGCTGCGGGGTAATGTGTTTTAAGCCAGGCCGATTGATATGTGGGCATGGCAAAGGCGGCGGCATGTGCCTTGCAAAAACCAAAGGATGCAAAGGCGCGCAGGAGATCCCAAATCTGATTGATGATGGGTAGTTCATATCCACGTGATGTTGCAGCAGGAAAAAACCAGTCACAGACCTCTTGCGCACCGATCTTGTCCCCCAACGCGCGACGTTTTTCATCGGCGCTGGCCAGAGATGCACCCGTCATCGTTGCAATGATCTGAATTACCTGTTCGTGAAAGACGACAACGCCCTCTGTGTCTCGCAGAATTTCATAGAGATCGGGGTGAATAATCTGCGCTGG
>WLHG01000057.1 GCA_009702845.1 Actinomycetota bacterium | reverse complement strand
TGTCCATGGCCCCGATGTTGCGTATCGAAACTTAAGGTTAGTGGCGCTGACAAGAGGCACTCTAAACTCCTTTACCAGTTGGGAAACGGGTACCCAATAAACGACGTAACTCTTGGGCATCTGGGATGCTGGGGTTGGCACCAATGAGCTCTTTCGTGTACGCAGCACCAGGGGAATCAAGGATTTGAGTAGTTAGACCAAGCTCAACGATTTCACCATCATGCATTACCGCGATTCGCTCACTTACTGCCTGAACTACTCCGAGGTTATGACTAACGAAAATCATAGCCATATCGCTCTCGCGACTGAGCTTCAAAAGCAATTTAAGAACTCCCTGCTGAACCGTAACGTCAAGTGCGGTGGTGGGTTCGTCGGCAATCAATAACTTCGGCTGACATGCAATTGCTGCGGCAATCATAACTCGCTGCTGTTGCCCTCCAGATAATTCATGCGGGTAACGCGAAACAAGCTTCTCTGGATCTTGAAGTTGGACGCTATGCATGAGTTCAAGGGTTTTTTGCGCAATCTCGGATTTCGATAACTTCGTATGCAGATGAAGAGTCTCTCCTATTTGGCGTCCGACCTTCATCGTGGGGTTGAGTGATCGACTTGGATCTTGAAAGACCATCGCAATATCACGACCACGGATCGTGGCAAGTTCATCTTCGGGCTTGCCAAGAAGCTCTTGTCCGGCAAAAATAATCGAACCTTCCACATCCATCATTGATGGGAGTAGGCCGAGAATACTCAGCACAGTCAAAGTCTTTCCCGATCCGGATTCGCCAACAAGACCTAATCGCTCGCCGGGTGAAGCGGTGAGATGATCAATCTTTACAAGGGTTCTGCCAGCAATACTGATGCGAAGATTATTGATCTCTAACATCAGACAACCCCTTTTTTCGATTGTTGTGGATCCAAGAGAACTGCCAAACCATCTCCGAGAAGGTTAAAGGCAAGCACAGTAATCACAACGAAAGCTCCAGGCAAAAGCGTGTAATAAGGCGCCTGTTGAACTAAGGGCTGTGAATCCATCAATATCTTGCCCCACGAAGTTGTCGGAGGTTGAGCACCGACTCCGAGAAATGAAAGTGAGGCCTCAATCAAGATACCTGCTGCAAACATCATAGAAGTCTGCACAATCACAATGGGTGCGATATTCGGCAAAACCTGTCGAAAGAGAATGTACATCCGACTGCGCCCATGTGTCATCGCCGCTTCAACAAAATCCAACGCTAGAACTTGTCGAGCAGGACCCACAACTACGCGTGCAGTCACAGGGACGAACCAAAAGCTGATGGCCACGATAACGCTCGCTCTTCCGGGGCCGAGGGTGGTTGCAAGAACGAGTGCGATAAGAATGCTGGGTAGTGCAATTCCTATATCCGAGATGCGCGTAAATACTGCGCCCCAACGTCGTCCCGAGCCGGCCGCTGCCAGACCCAGTGAGGTACCGAATACAACGCCAATAAGAGTGGAAACTAAGGTGACGTAAAGCGTGTTTTGACTGCCCACCATAATCTGCGAGAGAAGATCACGTCCTAATCGGTCGGTACCGAACCAATGAGAGGAGTTTGGTGGAAGCAACCTGCTTTCTACATCAATTCCAATCGGGTCCCAAGGAGTCCAAAAAAATGAGATTAACGTGACTATTAGGACGAATCCCGTGAGGCCAACTCCTAGAATTAACTGTGGAGACTTCATCGCCGAACGCACTCGAATAATAGGAACACTCTGCGTTGCATCCGAAGTTTTCATTGGCGACTCTCCCTGTATCTAATGCGAGGATCCAAAACTCCGTATAAAACATCCATGAGCAAATTCATTGTGAGGATGATCATTAAAATTACTAAAGCAAGAGATTGCACCGTTATCGCCTCGCGGGTCATGACGGACGTCAAAAGCAACCGTCCGATACCAGGTAGGACGAAAACATTCTCCACAACAACTGAGCCAGCGATAAGGGCGCCGATTTGTAGCGCTCCAGTTGTTACAAGGGGAATTGCCGCGTTGCGCAACCCATGAACGATTGCCGCGGATCGGGCAGTATGTCCCTTCGCCTTGGCTGTACGCATGTAATCTTCGTTCATCTGTTCAATCATTGATGTTCGTACAAAACGTGTAAATACAGCCGTGATTCCCAAACTCAAGGTAGCAACCGGTAAGACCATTGAACGTAGAGCAACTAAAGGATCATCGAATATCGACACATAGCCAGTTGCAGGAAGCCAACCTAGCTTCACAGCGAAAATGAGCACGAGCACTAATGCTAAAAAGAATTGAGGGATAGCCAGACCTACTTGCGCCAATCCATCTACCGAAGCTCCACGCCAACGTTTGAAGTTCATCGCTGAATAAACGCCAATCACTAAGGCGATTGGGATTGCGATAAACAATGAACCAAATGTAAGAATTAAAGTTGGTTCAAGGCGCTGAATAATCTCTGTTGCAATTACATACTGCCCCGTGTAAGCCTCGCCCAGATCGCCGGTGACTACTCCACTAATCCAGGAAAGATACTGCTCTAACCAAGAGCGATTAAGTCCAAAAGCTTCACGAATGCTTGCAAGTGCCTCTGGCGTGGCTCTGGTTCCCAGCATGACAGTGGCAATGTCGCCTCCGACCATTCGAAGGAGAATGAAAATAACCACGGAGCCGGTAAAGGCCGACCCAACCATAAGGCTGAGAGATCGAAAGAAGACCCGAATCACACAATCGTCCTTTCATTATTTATTGCAGTAATGGAGAGAAGGGAGAGGGGCCAAGACCCCTCTCCCTCGTTAACTCTCCCTCGTTAACTCTTTACTAATTACTTAGCAGACCACTTGATATTGCGGTAGTCCATCTCGTAATCCGTACGGTACTTGGCAAGGCCAGTCAGTTTGACATTGGCAATCCCAGGCTCGTTCTTAGAGAAGAGCTCGATCATCCACGCCTCATCGGTTATGTGGTTGGTCATTGCCTTCATCGCTGCTGTGTACTTTTCAGGGCTAACGATTTGGTCGTTCTTGGTTATGTACGACTCAAATAACGGATCGCACAAAATGCCATATCCGTATGGTGGTGTTGTGCCCTTGCAACCATATGACAAGAGACTTGCGTTGTTTGTAATGTGGTTGATTTCGTAATCAGGAGTCGCAGTCGACCAAACCTTCTGAACCCATGTGCCGATATCTAGTCCTCGACCCTTAACCGTAATTCCAACTGCAGCTAATTGTGCAGTAAGAATTTCGAATGAGGCAGGGAACTCTGCAAGAGTCAGGTATGGGAAATCAAGTGTCAACCCGTTTGCAAAACCAGCTTCCTTGAGCAAAGCCTTGGCCTTAGCTACGTTGTATGCATATGGACAGTAATCACTGTTCCATGTAGAAGTCCATGTTGGAACAACTACGCAAGATGGCTTGCCGTAGCCACCAACTGCTGCAGTGATGATTGGTTTGCGGTCAATTGCATATGCAATCGCCTGACGAACCTTAATATCCTGAAGAACCTTGGAGGTTGGGCTCAGGAATAGGTATGAAGCTGAAGTAGCCGGATTAAAGAACACCGAATACTTAGAATCACTCAAGAATGGCTTCACCTGGTCAACTCCAGCACCAAGGAGCATGCCAACAATATCGAGCTGTCCCGTCTTTAGTGCAGAGATTGTCGCTGACTCATCTGACATGAAGCTGTGAATTACCTTCTTAAAGAAAGGCTTTGCTCCCCAGTACTTTGGATAAGCATCTAGAGTTAAGTCAACGTCTGGACGGAAAGCGCCAAACGAGAATGGCCCTGTTCCAATAAGCTTCTTTCCGACATCATCTGACTCAAAATATCCACTTGGAGAAATCATAGTTGCAGGAGTTCCGAGTCCGGAAGCGAACTGATTGCTTGGACGTGACAATGTCACTACAACTCTGCTTGGGCCGACAGCCTTTACGCTGGTGACCATGCTGAGAGGTGCAGATAAAATTCCATTGAGCGCCGTTTTATTCTTTAGTAGTGAGTAAACGACGTCAGCTGATGTGAATGGAGATCCATCATGGAATGTTGCCTTACGCAACCAAATTGTGTAGGTAAGTCCATTCTTAGAGACTGTGAATTGCTTGGCTAGCAATGGCTTCAGATCGCCGGTCGCAGTTGTCTCAAATAAAGACTCGAGAATGTTCAAATATGTTGTTACATAAAGCGCGCTAGTACCATCTTGGAGGTAGTTCCAACTCGTTGGCTTCTGAGGATGTGAGGCCCTGAGAGTTGTGCTTCCTACCTGGCCCGGCGCTGGTGTGGCTGCGCTTGCCAAGGTGGATGAAACAAGTGCCGCGCTCAACGCAATAGCGATGATGCCCGACAGCTTTAAAGATTTCTTCATTGGTCTCTCCTTCTTGCATAATTGGAACTACGGTTTGAGAGAAAACGAAACAGCGACGCTGTCTTTTAGCTTTTTTGTTTAAATGTGTGAATTTTTTAGCCATTTAAACAATAACTCGGTTTATCTAGGAGTTCAACGATTTCGAATCTCTAAATTCCAAAATATTCCGCATGCCGAACATCACAAAATTCCGCATACTGATAACTCCCACATAACTACTCGACTTATATGTGAGCCTCACCCCTTGGGTTGAGAGCTCCTAATTGAGCAACCAGCCGCCGTCCACCACTAGATTCTGGCCTGTAATAAATTCCGCATCATCGCTGCATAGAAATGCGATTGCACCGGCAACATCCTCGGCCGTGCCCCGTCGCTTTATCGATTGAAGTGCGAGAAGTGAAGCGTTGGCGGCATCTTCGTCATCGACCACCATTTCGATCTCTGCCTCAGTACGAATAGCTCCAGGGCTAATGGTGTTAACGGTTATGCAGTCGGGCCCAACCTCTCGGGCAAGTGTGCGACTAAGGCCGACGGTGCCACCTTTGGCTGAGACGTAGTCAATAAGATTGCGTTGGCCGCTAAGGAAGGTCACCGAAGATATGTTTACTATCCGGCCCCACTTTTGCTTCTCCATGTCAGAGATCACCGCACGCGAACAGAGAAACATTGACTTCAAGTTCACTGTCATAACTTCGTCCCATTGCTCCGGTGTCACACTCTTCCAATCACGGTGAACTCCAGTGAGAGCGGCGTTATTGACCAGAATTGAGATCGCCCCGAAGGCATTTCGAACCTCGGTCATAAACTCTTTGACGGAGTTCTCAGTACTTACATCGCCGATCACTCCGATCGCTGTGTACCCAGAGCTCTTCAGTCGCTCGGCTTGTTCTATCACCGAAGGGGAACGGTCGATAAGTGCGACTTTAAGACCAGCCACTGCCAACCGCTGCGCAGTAGCGAATCCAATCCCCCGGGCGGCTCCGGTAACTATTGCAACTCTGTAAGTCATTGCATTGCTCCTTACAAATCAGGGCTCAATGTGGAACGGCGCAACTCTAAGGCAGGCGCGAGTGCAAGCATTAGCGAGAATCCACGATTCGGAATATTTCAATAATCTCCATCGACGCTTACTGGACCCGTATTCACATGACTGTTAGGTTCAATTCATCATTATTTCCGACGCGTGAGGATGCCATGAAATATCGTAAATTTGGAAATACCGATCTTACTGTTTCAGAAATTGGTTTTGGAATGTGGCCAATCGGCGGGACAATAAAAGTTGGCGATTACGGTGTTGTAGATCAATCCGAAGCGATCAATGCGATTCATCGCGCCATGGATCTTGGAATCACGTTATTTGATACCGCCCCTGCCTACGGTGATGGTCATGGAGAAGAAGTCCTTGGTGAAGCACTTGTCGGTGAACGCGAGGCGGCCATCATTGCGACGAAGTGTGCAGTTCGTTGGGATCATGATACAAAATCTTGGATTACCGATAGCTCCAAGGAGTCAATCCTGGCTTCTGTAGAGAAAAGCCTTAGCCGACTACGAACTGACTACCTAGATATTTTGCTCATCCACGTTCCTGATCCACATGCTGTTCCATCAGATGCCATGGCTGGTCTTGAATCCTTACAAAAAAGCGGCAAAGCTCGGTTCGTTGGCATTTCAAATTTTACTCTTGATCAAGTGCGCGAATACAGCAGCTTTGGAACTCTCCACGCCCAACAAGTTGGATATAACCTTTTTGATCGTCGCATCGAAAATGAAATGTTGCCCCAGTGCGTCGATATGGGACTGGGCGTGATGACCTATGGTGCCTTATGCCACGGTTTGCTTTCTGGAGCTTGGACAGCTGCAACTAAATTTCCTGATGAAGATTGGCGATCAAAAGGTGATGTCTTTGGGCTTCCACTCTTAACGCCAGAGAACTTTGCACAGAACATTAGAATCACTGAGCTACTGCGAGACTTTGCTAAGGAAAGTGGCCATACACTTGCTCAATTAGCGCTCACATGGGTATTGCACAATCAGAAAGTCTCCGTGGCCCTAGCTGGAATGCGCTCTGTAAATGAGGTTGAAGAAAATGTTAAGGCTGTTGACTGGCGGCTCTCCTCGGTTGACATGGCCACAATTGCAGAGATTATGAAAAACGCTGCAGGAACGCAAGGGTCATCTCACTACACTGTGAATGATCACTAGCACAAACGCAATAGCTATAGCGAGTTGCCGATTACCAGACCGACCAACCGCCATCTACTTTGAGGTCTTGACCTGTTGTGTATGAAGCACCAGGAGATGCCAAGAAGACTCCGGCGGCGGCAATATCTTTTGAGCCACCTAAGCGCCGCATAGG
>WLHG01000056.1 GCA_009702845.1 Actinomycetota bacterium | reverse complement strand
GCACTTGCTAGATATTGCGGAGAGTTTGGTGGCGCAATGCCAGCAATATTCAACGCGGCTAATGAGGTTGCAGTGGAGGCTTTTATTGCCGAAAAGATTAGCTTCACTTCGATTCTTCCCCTTGTTAAGGAAGTGGTTGAGGCGAGTCAAGGCTCGGCGACATCATCCTTGAGGGATTTAGCCGATGTCAGCGCCATCGAAGATAATGCTAGAGCCCAAGCCCATGAACAATTAGTACGATTGGCTCCATAATGCAGATACTCGGAATCCTCGCCTTTGTTGTCGCACTTCTACTGTCGGTAATGATTCATGAGTTTGGTCATTACTTAACTGCGAGGCGATTTGGGATGAGAGTCTCTGAGTTCTTTGTTGGCTTTGGTAGAAGGCTCTGGTCATACCAGAGGGGCGAGACTGAGTTTGGAGTTAAAGCTATTCCCGCAGGCGGTTACTGCAAGATCGATGGGATGACCCCTGGCGATGAGATGCCAGTTGGTGAGGAAGATCGCGCATTCTATAAAGCCTCCTCGGGACGTAAGTTAATTGTTCTTGGCGCAGGATCCTTTCTCCACTTTGTCATCGGATACGTACTTCTCTTCACCCTTTTTGCAGGAATTGGAACTACCCAAGTTCTTCCTGTAATCGGTGAAGTAATGAAGGGCTCTGCTGCGCAATCGGCGGGGATTATGGTTGGCGATGAGGTTACTTCTATAAACGGCAAGAAAGTTAGCGATTGGTATAAGGATGTTGCCACGATCCGTAACTCACAGGGCAAAGATGTAACACTTGGAATTAAACGTGGCGGAGAAGATCTGATTATTACTGCTACACCTAAGCTTGAAACCATCGATGGCGAAGAGAGATTTCTCCTTGGAATTATTAATGAAGTTGGATTAAAGCGAACAGGAGTAGCTACCTCATTTAAGAATGCCGGCATTGTCACGAAGGATTTCCTCAAAGAGAGCGTGAAATCTTTGGTAAAGCTCCCATCGAAAATTCCAGAGCTGTGGGGTCAGACTATTAATGGTCAGACACGTGATGCAAATGGTTTAGTCGGGGTGGTTGGTGTTGCTCGTGTTTCAGGTCAAGCGGTGAGTAGCGATGAGCTCTCTACGATGGAGCGTCTGGCAACCTTTATCCTGATCATCGCGAGTTTGAATATCTTTGTTGGGCTTTTTAATTTACTTCCGATTCTGCCCCTAGATGGTGGACATATGGCCGTAGCCATTGCCGATGAGATTCGCGCATTCTTTGCCCGATTGAGGGGACGTCCTCGTCCAGCGGCTATAGATGTAACCGTGCTAACGCCAATAACGATGGTGGTATTTGTTATTTTGGCCGCGCTGACCCTTCTTCTCCTTGTGGCAGATATCGTCAATCCAGTAGTTCTCAATCTTTAGCGCATCGCGCCTTCTTACGGCAGAATAGCGCCATGGTTGATTTAGGTATTCCGAGCGCTCCACCACCAACGATTTCACCTCGTCGAAAGACCAGACAGATGATGGTCGGTAAAGTTGGGGTCGGAAGTGATTTTCCAGTTAGCGTGCAATCGATGTGCACCACTTTGACCTCGGATGTAAATGCAACGCTGCAACAGATCGCCGAATTAACCGCTTCAGGCTGCCAGATTGTTCGAGTTGCAGTTCCTAGCCAAGATGATGCCGATGCCCTCGCACAAATTGCAAAGAAATCGCAGATTCCAGTTATTGCAGATATTCACTTTCAACCAAAATATATCTTTGCCGCCATTGATGCAGGATGTGCCGCTGTTCGCGTTAACCCTGGCAACATCAAGCAGTTCGATGACAAGGTTAAAGAGGTTGCAAAGGCTGCAGGGGATGCGGGGATACCAATCCGTATCGGAGTAAATGCTGGCTCGCTCGATCCACGAATTCTTGCAAAGTATGGCAAGGCGACTCCTGAAGCTTTAGCTGAGTCTGCCCTCTGGGAGGCATCTTTATTTGAGGAGCATGGTTTTTCAGATATCAAAATCTCTGTCAAACACCATGATCCAGTAACGATGGTGAAGGCCTACAGACTCTTGGCCGCTCAATGCGATTACCCGCTACATCTTGGCGTAACTGAGGCAGGTCCGATTTTTCAAGGCACAATTAAATCTGCAACCGCATTTGGCATTTTGTTAGCAGAGGGAATCGGTGACACGATCCGTGTCTCACTATCAGCGCCTCCAGTTGAAGAGGTAAAAGTTGGAATCTCTATTCTGGAATCTTTAAATCTACGCCAGCGAAAACTAGAAATCGTTTCCTGTCCATCCTGTGGCCGTGCCCAGGTAGATGTTTACACCTTGGCTGAAAAAGTCCAAGCTGGCCTGCAAGGTATGACCGTTCCACTTCGAGTGGCGGTTATGGGCTGCGTCGTAAATGGTCCTGGCGAGGCTCGCGAGGCGGATTTAGGTGTCGCATCTGGTAATGGCAAGGGACAGATTTTTGTAAAGGGCGAAGTCATAAAGACCGTTCCTGAAGCGATGATTGTTGAAACTTTAATTGAAGAGGCGATGCGATTGGCCGAAGAAATGGAAGCTGCGGGCGTTGCATCAGGCGTGCCCACCGTTGATATTCGATAGGCTCACGCCATGTTGAAAATGTCCACGCTCTTTTTGCGTACCCTTCGCGATGATCCAGCCGATGCTGAGGTCGCAAGCCATCGCTTACTTGTACGCGCTGGATATATTCGCCGAATAGCTGCAGGAATTTATTCGTGGCTTCCACTTGGCGTTATCACTCTTCGCAATATTGAAAATATCGTTCGTGAAGAGATGGACAATGCAGGTTTTCAAGAGGTCCATTTTCCTGCACTTTTGCCACGTGAAGCCTATGAGACCACTAAACGCTGGGAAGAGTACGGCCCGTCGCTATTTCGCCTTCAGGATCGTAGAGGCGCAGATTACTTACTGGGGCCTACTCACGAAGAGATGTTTACGTTGATGGTCAAGAGTGAGTACTCCTCTTATAAAGATTTACCATTGTCTATCTATCAGATTCAGACAAAGTATCGCGATGAGGCCCGTCCACGCAGCGGAATCATTCGCGGTCGCGAGTTCATCATGAAGGACTCATACTCATTTGATATCGATGATGCAGGTCTGGATCTCTCATACGATAAACATCGTGATGCATACATCAGCTGTTTTAATCGATTAGGAATGAAGTACAACATTGTTAAGGCTGTATCGGGTGCGATGGGCGGCTCGAAGTCTGAAGAGTTTTTAGCACCATGTCCTACCGGTGAGGACACATACGTTTTGTGCCCTAAGTGTGGCTATGCAGCTAACGTCGAAGCGATGGTCACAAAAGTGGCACCAGGGGATCCATCAGGAGTTCCAGCCCTTGAAGAGTTAGACACTCCAAATACTCCAACCATTGATTCACTGGTCGCCGTCATGAATGAAAAATTCGGCGGGGGATATGCAGCTGCTGATACTTTAAAAAATATTATGTTAGTCGCCGATGGAAAGGCAATTGCAGTACTAGTTCCCGGGGATCGAGAAGTTGACTTAAAACGCTTGCAGGAAAATTTAGGTGGAGTGCACGAACTTCGCGTCTTCGAAGAGGCCGATTTTGCTAAACATCCTAAGCTCGTTAAAGGTTACATTGGGCCACAGAATCTAAATGGCACTGGAATCACCGTCTATGCCGATCCACGTGTTGCTCCAGGTACATCTTGGATAAGCGGAGCTAATAAAAACAATCGCCATGCACGCTTTGTTCTCAACGGTCGTGACTTCACTCCCGATCACTATGTTGAAGCCGCTGAAGTGCGTGCGGGGGATGCATGCCCAGAGTGTGCAACAGAGGTCGTTATAGATCGCGCGATAGAGATCGGACACATCTTTCAGTTAGGGCGAAAGTATGCAGAAGCCCTTGGCCTGACTGTGTTAGATCAAAACGGTAAATCTCAGGTAGTGACTATGGGCTCCTATGGAATCGGCGTCTCTCGCGCAGTTGCTGCAATTGCCGAGCAGACAAGTGATGAGATCGGTCTGAACTGGCCAATAGAAATCGCACCTGCCAAGGTTCATATCGTTGCAACCGGTAAAGAAGACCTACCCTTTGATACTGCGCTCAAACTCGGCACTGATCTAGAGGCAATCGGAATTACAGTAATGCTCGATGATCGCCGCGATGCAAGCGCAGGAGTTAAATTTAAGGATGCCGAGTTGATTGGCAATCCGATTATTGTTGTGGTCGGAAAGGCATTAGCCGATGGCAATATTGAAGTACGTGTTCGAGCAAGCGGGGAAAAGAGCGAAGTAGCTTTGGCAAATGCCGTAAGTTCAATCGCGGCACTACTTAAGTAAGGTTCGTGGCATGGGCGAATTAACCATTGCAACTGGATTATTTCTGCTTTCCGCCTCATTCTTTGCCGGCTTTGTCGATTCAATCGCAGGAGGCGGAGGATTAATCCAACTTCCAGCACTCTTAATCGGCCTACCTAAAACCGAAACTGTGACAGTTCTAGGTACGAATAAATTGGCCTCTGTCTTTGGTACGACTACTGCCGCAGCTCTCTATCGCCGCGAAATTAAACCCGAACCTAAAGTTTTGATTGCAATGGCGCTGCCAGCTTTTATTGGATCGGCAGCGGGCGCATCACTAGCATCCCGAATACCAACTTCGAGCATGCGACCCATTGTCTTAACGCTATTAATCGTTGTGGCTATTTATACCTGGCTAAAACCAGATTTAGGAATGGTTGAGAGATTTAAACACACCGACATGCGCAGGATTCAAATTGCAGCTGCCGCCGGGATTGTCATCGGCTTCTACGATGGAATCTTTGGTCCAGGTACTGGCTCTTTTTTGATGCTCGTATTAGTCGCATCCCTTGGCTATGCCTTTATTACAGCATCGGCAATTGCAAAAGTCGTTAATGTTTCAACCAACCTGGGCGCCCTGATTATCTTTGGTGTGCACGGTGCGATTATCTGGCAGATTGGCCTTGGTCTTGGGGCTGCAAATGTAACGGGGGCTGTGATCGGCTCTCGCCTGGCAATTCGTGGTGGTTCGACTTTGGTACGAAAGGTCTTCTTGTTTGTGACAATTGCCCTGATCATTAAAGTAGGAATTGATACTTTTCAATCTTTCTAGTTACAATTACGGCCACAACTTAATAAGAAAGTAGCTACTTTATGTCACTTCAAGATTCCTTAGTCGAACTGCTTAGGCCCGCCGTAGAAAATGCGGGTTTTTTCCTGGAGCAGGTTCTTGTATCAAATCCCGGTAATCACCGAATTGTTACCTGCATAGTTGATGGCCCAAAGCCCCTAAATCTCGATGAAGTCACTGTCGTCTCGCGCTTAATTTCAGAGCTTCTAGATGAAAGTACTGTTATTGATGATGCCTTTACGCTTGAAGTAACGTCTCCTGGAGTTGACCGCCCGCTGACCGAGCGTCGTCACTGGGAAAAGAATGTAACGCGAATAATTTCCATGGTGATGAATGATGGCGCAACATTGACTGGCCGCCTTACTGAACTACGCGCCGACGATGCCACTTTTGTCGAAAATATCAAGGGCCGCATGAAGACTCACATTATTGTTTTGGCAGATATAAAAAAAGCGAACGTAGAAGTTGAATTTAGTCGTAAGGATGAAAACTAAATGCATGTCGAGATGAGTGCATTAATTGCGCTAACGACTGAGAAGGGCATTCCGCTTGAGCAGTTAATTCAGGCGATAGAGATCGGCGTCCTTACCGCTTATAACCAGACCGAAGAAGCTAAGCGTCATGCGCGCGCTGTTTTAGATCGTGAAACTGGCGAAATTCAGATTTTAATTCCCCAGTTCAATGAGATTGGTGAAAAGATTGGCGATGAGCCAGATATGCCAGATGGTTTTTCTCGCGTAGCGACATCTACGGCGCGCCAGATTATTAAATTGAAAATGCGCGAGACAAACGATGCCTCCATCGTTGGTGAGTTCACTGGCAATGTCGGCGATGTAATTTCAGGAGTTGTTCAGCAGGGCCGTGACCCAAAGATGATTAACGTTAATTTAGGGCGAACCGAAGGCCGCATTCCTCCCCAGGAGCAAGTTCCGGGTGAGGTGTACAATCACGGCGATCGAATTAAATGTTTCGTTGTTGAAGTTAAGCAGGGTTTAAAAGGGCCAGAGATCATGTTGTCGCGTAGCCATCCAGCTCTCGTTAAGCAGTTATTTGCCTTTGAAGTTCCAGAGATTAACGATCGCATCGTTGAGATTATGGCTGTGGCTCGCGAAGCAGGCCATCGCACTAAAGTCGCAGTAAAATCTCACCGTGCCGGCGTAAGTCCTAAAGGCTCCTTGATCGGGCCAATGGGTTCGCGCGCTAGGGCCGTTATGGATGAGCTACACGGAGAGAAAATCGATATCGTTGATTGGTCTGAAGATCCGGCGACCTTTATCGCCCATGCCCTTGCCCCAGCAAAGGTCGTCTCTGTTGAAATCACCGACCTTGCCGCGCGCAGCGCAAAGGTCATCGTCCCTGACTACCAATTATCTCTAGCCATTGGAAAAGATGGACAAAATGCACGCTTGGCCGCGCGCTTAACGGGCTGGCGCATCGATATTCATCCCGATAATCCCATTATGTAATCAGGGCATTCATTAGATACGATTACCCCCTGCACTTTTAAATGAAATGGAAAAGAAAGATATGAAACTCACATGAGCTCGCTAAAACTATGAGGTCGTACAACTAGGGCTTGCATGTGGATTACATGCGGGCCAAGACAGGGGAAAATGTGTCAAAGGTCCGCGTACACGAGTTAGCAAAACAACTCGGTAT
>WLHG01000055.1 GCA_009702845.1 Actinomycetota bacterium | reverse complement strand
TACTTCCTATGAACTTCGGCCGCCTTTGATGGATCAATAGCCCCACCACCGCCAAAACAACCGCAATCGATAAGCATCCCACGCGCCCATACGCTGATAATTGCGGCAATAAATAGGAGCATGATGCCGCCGGCAATGACTGCAGCCATGCGCAATGAGATTCCAATAATAAGGAGAAGGCCAACTGCGATCTCAAGCCATGGAAGGGCGTAACCGACTATGTGCGCCAACTGCGTTGGAAGGATTTTGTAGGCAGCTACGGCACTCGCGGCCTCGGCAGGGACAAAGGCCTTTAATCCGCCAGCGACCAGCAGAACTCCGCCAAGAATTAATCGTCCAAAGAGGGTTATGAATCGCTGGTATTTAATGTTAATTCTTTTCATCGTCCCTCTCGAACTCCCGCCGCTAGCTCTTTTGCTAAATCAGATACTGCCTTTAAACCGCTCGGTTCATCTTGTGCGTTGAGTAATAGTTTAATGAATGCCGAGCCCACAATCACGCCATCGGCATATTTCGCCACAGATTTTGCCTGTTCGCGAGTAGAGACACCAAGACCTACGGACACTGGCATCGTAGTAACCGACCTCACACGTTTGACTAAATCATGGGCATCGATTGTGACATTCGATCTAGCTCCAGTTACTCCCATCACACTTGCCGCATATACGAATCCCCCGGTCTTGGCAGTTACTTGGGCAAGGCGCGAATCACTCGTGCTTGGTGCGACAACATAGATTGGATTGATGCCATGAGCTGCTGTCGCGGCGAGCCACTGTGTCGACTCTTCAATTGTTAGATCAGGAGTGATGACACCAGATCCTCCATTTTCAGCGATTGCTCGTGCAAAATTATCGACACCAAATTTTTCAATAGGGTTCCAATACGTCATGACAACTGTTGCAACTCCAGTTTGGCTAGCAACTTTGAGGGCGGCAAAAACTTCAACGGCACCAGTACCAGCCTTAAGAGAGATATCTGCAGCCTCTTGAATCGTTGGGCCATCCATTACTGGATCGCTATATGGAAAACCGATCTCAATTGCATCAACTCCGGCGGATGCAAGTGCTTGAATCGCTTTTGCGCAACCACTTTGCGATGGAAAACCAGCTGGAATATACGCGATGAGGGCGGCGCGATTTTCTGAACGAACTTTTACAAAGAGATCATCGAGTGGTGTACTCACAATGGGATTCCGAAATAATGTGCCGCAGTTTGAACATCTTTGTCTCCTCGACCCGACAAGTTTACTAAAATCGTTGCATCTGGTCCGAGTTCGTTACCAACAATCATCGCACCAGCTAAGGCATGCGCAGATTCAATCGCTGGAATAATGCCCTCAGTTTTACACAAGATTGCAAATGCATTCATTGCAGCATCATCATTGATTACACGGTATTCGGCACGTCCTATGTCATGTAAATATGCATGCTCAGGGCCAACTCCTGGGTAATCTAAACCAGCTGAGATTGAATGTGACTCAACGGTTTGCCCGTTCTTATCTTGGAGTACATAGGTTCTGTTTCCATGGAGTACACCGGCGGAGCCACCATTGATGGATGCGGCATGACGGCCAGTTTCGATCCCATCACCGCCAGCTTCGAATCCTATTAATCGCACACCTACATCTGGAATGAAGGCGTGAAATATTCCGATGGCATTAGAGCCACCACCGATGCAAGCCAAGACTGCATCTGGAAGTTTGCCAGTAAGCGCTAAAACCTGCTCGCGCGCTTCCTCCCCGATGATTTTTTGGAAATCACGGACAATTGTTGGAATTGGATGGGGACCGGCAACTGTGCCAATTAGATAATGAGTATCTGCAACGTTAGTGACCCAATCGCGCATCGCCTCATTAATTGCATCTTTCAATGTTTTAGAGCCAGAGCTAACCGGAATAACTTCTGCACCGAGAAGTTTCATTCGGGCGACATTTAACGATTGTCTGCGTATATCTTCCTCGCCCATATAAACAACACACTCAAGGCCCATAAGTGCACCGGCCGTTGCCGCGGCAACACCATGCTGACCTGCGCCGGTTTCAGCGATGATACGCGTCTTACCCATGCGCTTAGTCAAAAGCGCTTGCCCTAAAACATTATTTATCTTATGGCTACCAGTGTGATTGAGATCTTCACGCTTTAATAGTATTCGCGCTCCCCCGGCATGTTTGGCAAATCGTGGCACCTCTGTGATGATGCTCGGGCGACCTGTGTAGCTTCGATGGAGTTCAGCGAGCTCTGCTAAAAAGAGTGGATCTTTCTGCGCCGAATTATGCGCCTCCTCTATTTGATTAAGGGCACCAATGAGCGCTTCCGGAACAAATCGTCCGCCGTACTGGCCAAAGTGCCCATCTTGATCGGCATCGTGAGTGCTCATTGCGGAAGCCTACCTAGACCAAGAAGTTCGCGCATCGCTGTTATTGGATCTACCGCCTTTACAAGCGCCTCGCCAATGAGAACGGCAGTTGCACCGAATTTTTGAGCAAAGTCAACATCGGCGCGAGTAGAAATTCCAGATTCGGCAACACGCACGATTGATGTTGGTATTCGTGGAATTAATTCGGAAAATACCAGATTGCTAACTTCAAGGGTTTTCAAGTTACGAGAATTAACACCAATGATTTGAGGCGATACATCCAATGCGCGCTCTAACTCATCATGTGTATGTACTTCAACGATTACTCGCATTCCCAGTTCGCTGGCGATCTGATGGTAATCGGCGAGTTGGCTCTTACTAATACCGGCAACGATTAAAAGAATCACATCGGCTCCATGTGCCCGTGACTCAAATATCTGGTACTCATCGACAATGAAATCCTTGCGCAATATCGGAGTATTGACACGTGCGCGAACAGAATCTAAGTCATCTAGTGAGCCACCAAATCTACGGCGCTCAGTAAGAACGCTAATGACGGCAGCACCTGCGACTTCGTACTGTTCTGCAAGCGCTGCTGGATCTTTAATCGATGCAAGTGCGCCCTTGCTGGGAGATGCTCGTTTTACCTCAGCAATTACTGACATCTGGCTAGCCAAAAGAGCTGGAAGAGGATCTCTCACGGGTGCAGCCTGGTCCATGGCCTCCAAAATCTGCGCCATCGATTTTCGTCGCAGAGCTAACTCCTCGCGAACTCCTTCAATGATGGAATCGAGAACACTCATACAAATTTCTCATCACTAGGATCAATTCCCTTATCTAATGCGCTCCATGAGTTCAGAGTTTTAGGCGAACGTTCATAACGGGAGGAAAGCTTTACTTTTCTTCCAGCGAGAATCACGATTGCGAACATGATGATTGCACTAATTCCCACCGCTACATAGCTCTTCATCTACGGCTTGCGCAATCTATTTGCCGAATCAATGGCCTTCAAAACAGCTGCGGCTTTGTTGTAGCACTCTTGGTTTTCAGATTCTGGATCAGAGTCGGCGACAACTCCTGCGCCGGCTTGAACATAGGCGGTTCCTTTATGGATAAGCGCTGTTCGAATTGCGATACATGTATCTATGTTTCCAGTGAAATCAATGTAACCCACAATTCCCCCATACAAACCGCGACGTGTAGGTTCCAGACTTTCAATAATCTCCATTGCGCGTGGCTTTGGAGCACCAGATAAAGTGCCCGCAGGGAATACTGAAAATAGAGCATCGACGGCCGACGAATCTGATTCTAGAACTCCGGTAACGGTGGAAACTATGTGCATCACGTGTGAGTAACGCTCGATGTGCATAAAATCTATTACCTCCACGCTTCCTGGAGTGCATACACGACCTAAATCATTTCTACCCAAATCAACCAGCATCAAATGCTCTGCCCGCTCTTTGGGATCGGCCAATAACTCTTCACCTAAGCGATGATCCTCTTCAGGTGATGGCGATCGCTTACGAGTACCTGCAATGGGATGAATCATTGCGTCACGACCGTGAATTTTTATCAGTGCCTCTGGACTTGAGCCAACGACGTTGATGTCATCGGCAAAGCGAAAGAGATACATGTAGGGACTTGGATTGTTTAAACGGAGCATTCGATAGACATCTAGGGCATCTGCTTCACATGTCATTGAAAAACGCTGAGATAGCACGATTTGAAATGCCTCCCCCGCAACGATCTCCTCTTTTGCCAACAAGACTTTGGCCTTGAATTCGGCAGGAGTTAAAGACGAGTTAAAAATTGGTTCAGCATGACTATCAATAATTGCAATCTCTCCTGGAAGAGACGAAGCCAGATCTTCCTGCATACGATCCAAGCGTTCGTTGCACGCAGCAAAAGCCTCATCAATGCGATCATCGCTACCATCCCAATTAATTGCATTTGCAATCAAGGTGATAGTTCCATCGCTGTGATCAAGTACCGCGAGATCACTAGTCAACATGAAGCTGAGTTCGGGCAGTGGAAGATCTTTAACAGAGAGTTCTGGAAGTTTTTCAATTCTTCGAATAACGTCATATCCCATAAAGCCAACTAGTCCACCGGTGAGTGGCGGTAAGCCAGCGATCTTTGGCGATTTTAGGTGTGCCACAGATAAACGTAGCGCCTCTAGTGGGTCGATTCCTGAAGGTGCACCCGCAGGAGGCCTACCTTGCCAATATGCCAATCCTTCGGATTCGCTCAAAGTAGTTTCGCTTCGCACCCCAATGAATGAGTATCGAGACCAAGCTCCACCATGTTCGGCAGATTCAAGAAGAAAAGTATTTGGTGCATTCTTTGCCAATTTTCGATAAACCCCTATTGGCGTTTCTCCATCGGCTAGTAACCTGCGCGAGACAGGAATGACATTAGAGATTTTCGCAAAGGCGCGAAACTCTTCAAGATTCATTATCTTCCTAGATTAAGTGGCTTGTGAAAACATGTTGCATTTCCGGTGTGACAGGCCACGCCAGTCTGAGTAACAGTAAGTAGAAGTGCATCCCCATCGCAGTCGAGGGAGATTGAATGGACCTCTTGAAAATGACCGGAGGTCGCACCCTTAACCCAGAGTTCATTTCTACTACGACTCCAATATGTCGCATTCCCGCTTTCTATAGTCATCGCCAACGATTCGGCGTTCACATAGGCGAGCATTAAAACTTCATGACTTGTGAAATCTTGAACGATGGCAGGGATAAGGGCGCTTGGATCCTTGAGAAGTGATTCAATTGCGGGATCAAGAGTGGCCATAGGGTAATTCTGCCTTAGTTGAGTGCAACGGCGCGCACTGGATAATTGTGTGCCTTTAGATATGACTTCACATCTTTTATGCGATGGATTCCAAAGTGGAAAACGCTCGCGGCAAGGAGGGCATCGGCACCTGCATCTAAGGCCGCTGCAAAATCCTCAAGAGTGCCCGCACCTCCGCTGGCGATTAAGGGAACCTTAGATACAGCTCGAACCGCACTTATCATTCCGATGTCATATCCGGCACGAGTGCCATCGGCATCCATCGAATTCAAGAGAATCTCGCCAACTCCAAGAGCACAGGCCCGCTCCACCCAAGCCAGGGCATCGATGTGAGTACCTTCACGACCACCATGTGTCGTGACTTCAAAGCCCGAATCAGTACGAGCTCGACGCGCATCAACTGACAGAACTAAGACTTGTGAACCGAAACGATCTGCAATTTCGGCGATGAGCTCTGGCCGAGCGATCGCCGCTGTATTAATTGAAATTTTGTCCGCTCCCGCGCGCAAAAGCCGGTCGACATCATCAACACTTCTAATGCCTCCTCCAACGGTCAGTGGAATGAAAACCTGTTCAGCGGTGCGCCTGACAATATCTAATGTTGTTTCACGTCCTGAACTGCTTGCCGAAATATCGAGGAATGTGAGTTCATCTGCGCCCTCTGTGCCATAGAGCCTTGCCATCTCAACAGGATCACCGGCATCTACAAGGTTGGTGAAATTTACACCTTTAACAACTCGTCCATCTGTTACATCTAGACATGGAATTATTCGGACCGAAAGTGTCATGCAGATGCAACCTTTAGCGCCTCTTGCAGAGTGAATGCACCGGCATAAAGAGCTTTACCGACGATTGCACCTTCAATACCTATCGAGGTCAGCGCCGCTAAATCTGCGATATCGCGCAGGTTAGATATCCCGCCACTTGCAACAACTGGTCTAGAAGTTGCAGCACAGACAGATTTCAAAAGCTCGATATTTGGTCCGGTTAAGGTTCCATCTTTAGTGACATCAGTAACTACATATCGCGCACAACCATCGCGATCAAGACGTGCAAGTGTTTCAAAGAGATCTCCACCTTCGCTAGTCCAACCACGTGCAGCCAAAACCTGTCCTCGCACATCTAAACCAACTGCGATTAAATCTCCGTACTCGGCTATAACGCGCGAAGTCCATTCGGGATTTTCTAAAGCTGCCGTGCCCAAATTAACTCGTGTACATCCCGTTGCAATGGCACGTTTGAGCGATTGATCGTCTCGAATTCCGCCTGAAAGTTCGACTTTAATATCTAACGCACCAACAACCTGAGCCAACAGTTGGGCGTTATCGCCTCGACCAAAGGCAGCATCTAAATCAACTAAGTGAATCCATTCTGCTCCAGCACTCTGAAATTCAAGAGCGACTTCGAGTGGTTTACCGTAAATACTCTCACGCGAAAGCTCGCCTTGCACTAAACGAACTGCACGCCCATCTTTTACATCGACTGCAGGCAATAACTCTAAGTACTTCATAGAGTTCTACTCCAATTCTTAATGAGTGCCAGACCAGCATCGCCAGATTTTTCAGGGTGAAACTGTGTTGCACTTACATAGCCATCTTCAACGGCAGATAAAAATCTCTCGCCATAAGTACTCCATGTTTGATTGGCTGCAGATGATTCTTTTGCAGCATATGAGTGCACGAAGTAAAAAGCCTCATTTTCAACTCCCTTGAAAAGTTGGGAGCCAGCTGCAGCCTCTACTGTGTTCCAGCCCATGTGCGGAAGAATTGGGGCTGCTAGTGAACTCACTGTCCCGTTCCATATTCCAACTCCTGCGTGAGGTT
>WLHG01000054.1 GCA_009702845.1 Actinomycetota bacterium | reverse complement strand
TTAGAGCGCTTCCCTGATAAGGAAGAGGTCGATGGTTCGAGTCCATCTAGGCCCACCCGTTCTAATACGGGGACCTAGCTCAATTGGTAGAGCACCGCCTTTGCAAGGCGGGGGTTAGGGGTTCGATTCCCCTGGTCTCCACATGACAACAGCAACCCTTCACACATCACTCGGCGACATTGTCGTTGAACTATTTCCAAACCATGCACCAAAGACTGTTGCTAACTTTGTTGAGCTAGCAACTGGTGCCAAAGAGTGGACCAACCCCAACACTGGCGAAAAAACAAATGCCAATTTGTATGACGGAACTATTTTCCACCGCGTCATCGACGGTTTCATGATTCAGGGTGGAGATCCACTTGGTAAAGGCACGGGTGGTCCTGGCTACCGCTTCGCAGATGAATTTCACGGAGAGTTAGTTTTTGATCGCCCTTACATCCTTGCAATGGCAAATTCCGGACCAGGAACTAATGGTTCACAGTTCTTCATTACAACTGCACCAACAACATGGTTAAACCGTAAGCACTCAATCTTTGGTGAAGTTAAGGATTCGGCTAGCCAGGCAGTAGTAGATGCCATTGGAAAAGCCAAGACCGGCGCACAAGATAAGCCAGCAACTGACATTACGATCAACAGCATCACCATTGCTTAAACGTTCAGCAACATATTCGTTAATCGCAGTTATCTGCGGTGCATATCTGCTGCAAATGGTTGTTCCATCAATTGAAATGCATTTAGTTTTACCGAACTTTGATTATTTAAAGGCAACCAACGAGTGGTATCGATTATTTACAGTCGCCCTCACTCATGCAGGCTTGTTACATCTTGGTTTTAATATGTACGCGCTCATGATTTTAGGAAACCCACTTGAGGCAGCCTTTGGTAAAAACAAAATCCTTATTATCTTCTTCTCATCACTTCTAACTGGTTCATTGGCATCGACGTACTTTGCTTCGGCTTCAAGTTATTCAGTTGGAGCATCGGGAGCAATCTTTGGTTTATTTGGGGCGATGGTCACTGTTGGAAATAAAATCGGTGCAGATGTTCGCTCAATCTATGTAATTATCGGAATTAACTTTGCAATTGGCTTCGCACTTGGTGGTGTTGATTGGAAGGCCCACCTTGGGGGATTGATCGGCGGCTTAATTAGCGCCCAGCTAGTATTAAAGAGAGGCTAAAACTTATCCACAGCACCTATCCACAATGTGGAGAGAGTTACACCGCTGTAATTATCTAGGGTTAACGCCAGCGGGTTGCAAGCGAGAAGCCCACACCAATAAAGCTAAAGCCGATAATCATGTTCCAAGCGCCGATACCAGGGATCGGATACTTAGTCTGGGTGACATAGAAGGTCACGATCCAGAAAAGGCCTACCAAGAAGCCCGCGACCATCGTCGGAGCCAGCCATGCGGGGCTCTCCTCTGGTGCGTGTGGGGCATCGACAACAACCTGTGCCTCATGGGTGTGTTTTTCGATGACCTTCTTACGGAGCTTTGATTTAGGCATACATGAAAGATACACCATGAGTAAGAATGCTCCTATGGCAACAAAGATCCTCGTTATCGATAACTACGACTCCTTTGTCTTTAACCTGGTGCAGTACTTAGGGCAGTTAGGGGCTGAATGCACCGTCGTTCGCAACGATGCGGTGGAGGCCGAAGAGGCTAGCAATTTCGACGGGGTACTTATCTCTCCCGGACCTGGAACCCCAGAAAAAGCAGGCGTCAGTGTTGCAATGATTAAATACTGCGCAGAAAAAAGAATTCCTTTATTTGGAGTGTGCCTTGGCCATCAAGCTATAGGTGTCGCATTCGGAGCACGTGTTTCTAGAGCGCCCGAACTGCTTCACGGTAAAACATCCCTTGTTCATCATAAAGGCCAAGGCGTCTTAGCGGGCCTACCATCGCCATTTACCGCAACGCGTTACCACTCCTTATGCGTAGAGAGTGAGACAGTCGGGGATGATCTTGAGATTACAAGTACAACTGATTCAGGAATAGTTATGTCGATGCGCCACAAGAGCTTGCCGATAGAGGGCGTGCAGTTTCATCCCGAATCTGTTTTAACAGAACACGGACATGCGATGCTGGCTAACTGGCTATTCGAGTGCGGAGATAAAAGCGCCCGCGAAAAAGCAGTTGGCCTTTCACCAGTTGTTGGAAGTAAGAATTAAGGCGCTATATTAATTGTAATTGTTACTGACTTACCGATTGTTTGTGTTGTACCGGCATCAGGGGCCTGTCGAATAACAATACCGACCGGCAAGGTGGCATCGTAGGCCTCAATCTCATTTACCAAGAAACCCACTTGTACAAGAATAGTTTTTGCTTGGATTGCATCAACACCTATGAGCTCTGGAACCTCTACTTGTCCGCTTGCAATCTGCAAAATAACTCCGCTACCAGCGGTAATGTTTGAACCAACCTCAGGTGTAACTTTCAAAACAGTACCTAGCGGTTCATCCGATGGAACCGCCTCTGTTTGAGCAACCAATAAACCAACTGCAGATAATGCAGCTCGGGCATCAACTAAGGACATTCCAATTAAATCAACTGGAACAATTGCATCCCCCGGACCATCAGAAATAGTTAATACAACACCCGAACCCTTTTGAGCCTTTGTTGTTGCAAGAGGAATCTGACTTGCTACACGATCTTTGGGAATTCGAGCATCATGGGCGCGAGCAATAGTGACAACATAATCCGACAACATCGCCTGGGCGTCGGCTTGAGATAGACCAACAACATTTGGAATCTGCGGGAAGGTAGTTACATCTGTCGAAGGACGGGTCAAGAGGAGTGCTGCACCAATAGTTGCTATCGCAACCAGAGATGAAAGAGCTGTGATTAAAACTTTCCTGCGTGAAATCTTCGCTCTCGGAATCTTTGTTGTTAGAACCTGACCAGCGGCAATCTTGTATAAATCATCGAGCATAAGCCCAGCGGATTGATATCTATCCTCTGGCTTCTTGGCCAATGCCACGCTAGCGATGACATCAATACCTGCAGGCAGATCTGGCACAAGATCACTAGGAGAAATCAGTACACCAGAGACATGTTGGTATGCAATCGACACCGGCGTCTCTCCAGTAAATGGCGGCTTGCCAGTTAGTAATTCATAAAGCAAACAGCCAGCCGAATAGATATCACTGCGCAGATCTGCAACTTCTCCGAGTGCTTGCTCTGGAGATAAGTATTGTGCTGTACCAACAATGTTCCACGTACTAGTTAATGTGGCGCCAAGATCGGCCAAAGCCCGGGCGATTCCGAAGTCCATAACCTTGACATCGCCTTGATCGGTAATCATGATGTTTGCAGGTTTTATGTCACGGTGAACAATGCCGCGCTCATGTGAATATTCAAGGGCGGCCAAAATTCCTTCACCAATTTCAAGGGCGCGTTTTAATGGAACTCTCTCACCCTTATGAATCAATTCTCGCAAAGTGTGTCCAGAGACGAGCTCCATAACAATGTACGGTGCAGGCTCTTCACCTGAGTCATAAACGGCGACAATACCTGGATGATTTAAACCAGCAGCGGCGAACGCCTCTTTTCTAAAGCGCGCAACAAAAGATGGATCTCGAGCTAAATCACTTCGCAAAACCTTTACTGCAACTTGACGGGCAAGACGTGTGTCTTCGGCGACATAGACATCGGCCATTCCTCCAGTGCCGATCATCTCACCCAGTTTGTAACGGCCGCCCAATAGAGAGTTGATCACAGCGCGGCCCCCAAAACTTCATCGGCCTTGACTTCTTCACGAGTGATATCTGAAATAACAACGGTGACGTTATCAGGGGCGCCCTGAATATATGTGGCATCGACGAGAGCTTTAATCGCATCTTCTTTACTGCTTTTCTTAAGAAAAACCTTTATCTCCTTCTCGGTCAAAACACTCGATAAACCATCACTGCAGAGCAGGTAGCGGTCACCTTCTTTTGCCTCAAAAATTTGTAAGAGGGGAACTATATTTCCATCACCCATGAGTGCTTGAGTTAAAACAGATCGTTGAGGATGCTCGAGGGCTTCGGTTGCTGTTATTGCACCTTGACTTAAGAGTTCTTGAACAACTGTGTGGTCATTGCTTAACTGCTCAAATGTATTTGCTCGCAGACGATAACAGCGAGAGTCACCAACATGTAATAGGGCAACGCTATCGTTGTGAAGTAAAATGGATGTCAATGTTGTTCCCATGCCGCGAACTTCTACAGCCTCACTTGCATACTCTCCAATTTCAGAGTCGATTGTGTGAAGTGAGTTAAGAAGTAAATCCTCAGTTGAATCCGGGTCAAGAGTTATATCGGTGAGAATTGGAGTAAGTGATTGGAGAGTTCTAATCGCAATTCTTGATGCGATTTCTCCACCAGCATGCCCACCCATTCCATCGGCAACGGCCACTAGGCGCCCTGAAACAAAAGCTGAGTCCTCATTGCCGCTACGCACTAATCCCAGCGCTGAGCGCGCACTGCTGTCAAAGAAAAAGCCGCCCATAAGAGGTAAGCCTAACGCCTGTTAATCTTTAATCATGAAGATTTATGCGCACCGCGGAGCCTCCATTGATTTTCCCGAGATGACCATGCGTGCATACAAAGGGGCCCTCGATGTTGGGTCAGATGGCTTTGAATGTGATGTTCGAATCACAAAAGATAACCAGTTACTCCTCTGGCACGACGCCGATATGAAGCGGATTGCGAGTTATTCAGGGCGAATTGCCGAAATGGATTACACCGAGATTAAACGCCACTACCCAGAGGCGATTTTATTAGAAGAGCTGCTTGAGCTAGCTCAAGATAACAATAAAGAGCTGGCGATTGAAACTAAACATCCAGTGCCGACAGGAAGTGCAGTTGAAAAGAAAGTAATGCAACTCATTAAAGAGGCACCATTAGCGGCGACGATAACAATCATGTCGTTTTCATGGCTTGCCATCGAAAATATTCGAAAGATCGATCCGCTTCAACCAACGGTTGCCCTTTTAGAGGATCGGTTCAATGGCCCTATGCGCCGATTCACATCGGCTCAGTATTTAGGCCCGAGCGTGGAGTTTCTTCGCTCAAAGCCAGAACTGACCCAGGACCATAGGAAACTCTTTGTTTGGACCGTTGATGACGCTGACGATATGCGTTTTTGTTCAGATAATGGCGTTGAGGTTTTGATTACAAATAATCCGTCATTTGCACGCAAGGTGCTCGGGTATCATTAGCAAGTGAGTACATATGCATATCTCGGCCCAAAGGGAACATTTACCGAAGCGGCGCTAAAAAAGATCACTTCATCAAATGACTCCCTGATTCCATATGCAAATGTAACTGCCGCCCTTGATGCAGTTCGCGTTGGGAAGGCACACTTTGCATTAGTTCCAATTGAGAACTCTGTCGAAGGCGTCGTGGCCAGAACTCTCGATGAGCTCGCAACAGGCACACCACTCTCAATCGTTGGCGAAGTAACGTTGCCAGTCTCTTTTGCCCTGATGGTCAAAGATGACTCAATTGATATTCGCCGTATTGCAACCCACCCACATGCAGAGGCCCAATGCCGTGCATATATCGCTGAGAACTATCCCACCGCCGAGTTAATTGCGACCGCATCTACGGCAGCAGCTGCAGAGGCGATAGGACGCGGAGAATTCGATGCTGCAATCGCTGCCCCAGTTGCCGCAGCTCATTATGGGCTTCGCGTTATCGCTGACAACATTGGCGACAACATTGGCGCTGTCACACGTTTTGTTTTGATCTCTAAGCCAGGTGCGCTACCAAAGGCCACAGGACTCGATCGCACCTCTTTGGCTGTTTTTATCGGCATCGATCATGCCGGTGCTTTGCTAGATATCTTGAACGAGTTCGCTAAGCGTGAAGTAAACCTAACTTTCATTCAAAGCCGCCCAACAGGCCTAGAGCTCGGTCACTACCATTTCATTATTGATGCAGAGGGTCACTCCACTGATGCTCCAGTAAAGGAGACGATCGAAGCCCTACGCGCAATATGTCAAGATATCCGCTTCTTGGGTTCATATCCGCGGGAAAAGATAAGTAAATGATCGACATAAAATTCTTGCGCGACAATCCTGACGCAGTTCGGGCATCGCAAAAAGGGCGCGGTGAAGATGCAACTATCGTTGATCAAGTATTAATTAGTGATGAAGCGCGGCGTGCGGCAATAAATGAATTCGAAGCCTTGCGCGCCGAGCAAAACACATTATCTAAGGCTGTTGCTGGCGCACAAGGAGAAGAAAAGAAAGCTTTACTTGAAAACTCTAAAGCTCTGGCAACTAAAGTTAAAGAGGCTGACGGCAAGCGTGCAGAGCTTGAGGATGTAACTAAGAAACTCGTTATGCAGTTATCAAATATTTTAGATCCCGCTGCGCCAATCGGCAAAGAGGAAGACTTTATAGTTATTGAGCACGTTGGCACCCCTCGCACATTTGATTTCGAAGCTAAAGACCATGTCGAGCTTGGGAAGCTTCTTGGAGCGATAGATACAGAGCGCGGTGCAAAGGTTGCGGGTTCTCGCTCATATTATTTAACTGGTTCTGGTGCGATGCTTGAATTTGCTCTAGTTAACTACGCCATCGCTTCAGCTTTGAAAGCCGGCTTTACTCCAGTCATACCACCTGTTTTGGTGAACCCGCCCGCAATGGAGGGCACTGGCTTTCTAGGACAAGCGGCAGAAAATGTTTACCATCTTGAAAAAGATGATGTCTATTTAGTTGGAACAAGCGAAGTCCCTTTAGCGGCATTTCATATGGATGAGGTACTACCGGTTGAAAAACTACCATTGCGCTACGCCGGTTACTCATCATGTTTTCGTCGTGAAGCAGGAACCTATGGCAAAGACACTCGCGGAATCATTCGCGTTCACCAATTTGATAAAGTTGAAATGTTTTCCTTCTGTCATCCAGATCAAGCCAAGGAAGAACACAAGCGTCTATTGCAATGGGAGAAGGATTTTCTCAATGCCATGGAGATCCCATACCGTGTTATCGATGTTGCATCAGGGGATCTCGGGTCAAGTGCTAACCGAAAGTTTGATATTG